>NZ_DBMCTG010000001.1:0-234300 GCF_056976295.1 Candidatus Avelusimicrobium sp. | reverse complement strand
TCGTGATTGCCGTCGTGAGCGTCGTCTTACCGTGGTCCACGTGCCCAATCGTACCCACGTTCACGTGCGGTTTGCTGCGGGAAAATTTTTCCTTTGCCATTGTGTTTAGTTCTCCTGTTGTTAATTTTTACTGCTTTGTTTAGTTTGTCAAAACAAGCTGGGAGTGGGAATCGAACCCACGACCTTCTCCTTACCATGGAGATGCTCTACCGACTGAGCTACCCCAGCATTACGTCCTCGCCCGAATTCGGGCGGTACTGCCAAATCTATAAGCTGGGAGTGGGAATCGAACCCACGACCTTCTCCTTACCATGGAGATGCTCTACCGACTGAGCTACCCCAGCATTTATGCTGGCCCTTACAGGCTTTCTGCATCCTTGCCAAGCGGGCGATGGGAATCGAACCCACGTATCAAGCTTGGAAGGCTAGTGTTCTACCATTGAACTACGCCCGCGCAAGGCATTTACTTTATTATATCAAAAAATCTTCAATTACAAAAGGGTTTTGGTCAAAAACCCCGCGAAAAACGGCCCCCAATCGGGAGCCTTTGATTTATTATACAAAAAAGAAATAAATTTCGCAATAGAAAACCCGGCCGCTCGGGCCGGGCTAAAAAGGTGGGAGGCCTTGTCCCCTACAAGAGGCTGTACCCAAAAACGGGCGATGGTGGCACTCCCATATGGCTAGTATAGCGGCAAAGCACAAAAAATCAAGACCCAATTTTATACTTTTATATTTTTCTTCCTAAATTTAAATTTTTTTGCTATAATAATTAGGTCTTACCGATTTGATGTTACGGTGCGGTGGCCAAGTGGTAAGGCGTGAGTCTGCAAAACTCATATTCGCGGGTTCGATTCCCGCCCGCACCTTACGATTTGAACCCTGTGTTGAAAGATAACGCAGGGTTGTTTTTTGCCAAAAAATAGTTTTTCTTTATTACCCTTACTTTTTGTGCCGACAAAAAGTAAGCAAAATTTTCTCTCTTCTTTTTCTCGTGGGAGAAAAAGAACCAAAAAGACCAGCGGGTCGGTGCCCATAAAAGGCAGTAACGGCGGGTATTTTTACAACTCGCCTTAACAGGCTCAAACAAGTAAAAATACTCCTCCGCCTTATACGCCTTTTATAAACGGGCAAGACCCGCTCAACAACAGTCCAAATTATCGGTTTAAATAACATTAATCACTACCATAAGAAAACCCCCGCTTAGGATTGGTAAGCGGAGGTTTGCTGTTTTCCTGTGAGGATTAATCTTCTTCCGGCACTTCGGGCAAAATTTCTGTTTTGCTCTTATCTTCCGGATAAGGAATCCCTTTAAAGGTATAGTTAAACCAATCACCCAGTTCGTCCATCAAAATATAAGTAACCGGGGTCATCAGCAACGTAACGAGCAGCGAGAGCGCCTGCCCGCCTACGATAACAATCGCCAAACTGCGGCGCTGGTCGGCGCCTTCACCGTTGGAGAAAATCATCGGAGCCACACCCATAATCAGTGTAAGCGTCGTCATCAAGATAGGGCGTAAACGGACACGGTTTGCCTGCAAAATAGCATCTGTACGTCCGTAGCCGCGGGCGCGCAGTTGGTTGGTATAATCGGTCTGCAAAATAGCATTTTTACTGACTACACCGATTAACATAAAAATACCCAACAAACTGTACAAGTTAAGCGATTGCCCCGTTAAGAACAAGGAAAGCACAGCAAACGGCAATGTCAGCGGCAAGGAAACAATAATGGCCACCGGGTGCGTGTAACTTTCAAACTGCGCGGCTAGAATCATATATTTAAAGAAAAACGCCAACACGAACGCCAAAAGGAACGACGAGAACATCTTTGTCATTTCTTCCGACATACCCGTTACACCACCCGAATATTCAGCCCCCGCATTTAAGCGGTGGAAGATATCGTTCATAATCGCCAAGGCAGAACGCGTATCAATTCCGTTCAAGTTTGCTTGTACGGTTACTTGGCGCTGGCGGTTATGGCGGTCAATCTGGCTGGGGCCGGTACCTTCTTCAATATAGGCTACGCTGTCCAAACGCTGGATCGTATCTTTGCCGTTTAATTTACCGGGAACCATTAAAGCGGAAATGGCTTCTTTGGTATCGCGGTATTCCTCGGCTACGCGGACACGCACATCATACAGGTCGTCGCCTTCCTTGTATTTAGTAATATCATCTTCGCCGCCTACCATAGTACGCAGAGCAGAGGCAATAGACGTAATCTTAACGCCCAAGTTCTGTGCTTTTTCGCGGTTGATGACTACGCGGTATTCCGGCTTAGACAAGTCTAGCGAAGTGTCCACGTCAATAAAACGCGGGTCCTTGGACAACTGCTGTACCATCGCCTGGCTGTATTCGCTCAACTTATTGATATCCGGACCGGAAATAACAAATTCCAACTCGTACGAACCGGAGGACGGCGTTTCGCTGACTACATAAGAATTGCTTTTCAATCCTTTGTATTTCTTCATCATTTCGCGAATTGCATCCAAATATTCCTTGGTGGTTACGCCGTCGCGTTTATCACGGCTTTCAAACTCCACACGCACATACCCTTTGTTGGAAGGGTTAGAGGACACGAAACTGCTGGAAGACACCCCGGCCGCCACCAAGGTATCCTTGACGTGAGGCAAGCGGCGGATATCCTTTTCAATCTGCTTTAAAATATCCTGCGTATCGGTGTAACTGGTCCCTACCGGGGCTTCAATGCTAACCTGCACTTTACCGCTATCATCCGTAGGCATAAATTCCCCGCCCACGCGCGCCAACATCGGCACCAACAATACCAAGCACAAGCACGCCAGCGAAACCATTATTTTGCGGTGGTGGATAGACCAATCCAAAAGCGGAATATACCAATCCACTAATTTTTTATTTACACCGTCAACAAAGAGGTCCAGTTTTGTTTTCTTTTCCTGCTTTAACATCTTGGCGCAGAGCATAGGCGTCAGCGTCAGGGCCACCACACCGGAAAGAGCAATAGCGAACACTACCGTCATACCGTAACTGTTTACGATACGGCCCACAATACCGCTCATATAAGCCAACGGCAGAAAGATTACCAAAATAGACAGCGTGGTCGCCACTACCGTAGAGGTAATTTCGTGTGAGCCGTCAATAGCCGCCACTTTCGGGCTTTTGCCGTATTTTTCCATATGGCGGAAGATGTTTTCCAACATGACGATAGCGTCGTCAATTACGATACCGACGGCTACCAGCAAGCCCAGAAGCGTCATTGTATCAATCGTAAACCCGGCCATATTCATAAAGATAAATGAGCCGATAATGGAAATCGGCATAGCCAAGAACGAAATAAACGTAGAACGCAAAGAACCCATAAAGAAGAACACCATAATACCGGCTAAAATACCGCCGAGAACCAAGTGTTCCAACACGCTGTGAACAGAGGCTTTAATATTGCCGGACTGGTCCATCATCAAAGAGAGGGATATGTCCGCCGGGAGCGTGGGTTTAATTTTTTCCAACTTATCTTTTACGCCTTGCACAACGGCCAAGGTGTTGGTGCCGGACTGTTTGGTAATTTCCAAGGTTACGGCGCGGCGTTTGTTTAAAAACGTGGATTCGCGTTCGTATTCGCCGGAGTCCTCGGCATAGCCGATATCGGCAATTTTAATGGAAGCACCATTGCGGTTAGCGATAAAAATATCATTAAAGGACGGCACGTCCGGGATACGGCCCAAAATACGCAACGTATATTCCTGGTGCTGCTGTTCCACGCGTCCGCCAGGAATTTCTACGTTTTGGTCGGCCAACGCGGCTGCAACGTCGCTGATAGGCAGGTTTAAAGAAAACAGTTTCAGCGGGTTGACCGTAATATGGATTTCGCGTTCGCGGCCCCCTACAATGTTCACGGCACCTACGCCGCGGATGTTTTCAATGTTTTCTTTTACTTTCTTTTTGGCAATTTCCGTCAGTTCCACAATGTCGCGGTCACCGGATACAACTACGTTCAATACAGCGATGGAGTCCATATCCAACTTTTGCACCACGGGGGCTTCTGTACCGTCCGGGAGTTCGTTTTTAATGAGTTCCACTTTATCACGCACTTCCTGGGCGGCCACGTCGCCGTCTTTATCCATCAAGAACTTAATGCTTACCAAAGAGGCGCCTTCCATACTTTGGGATTTGATTTCATCAATCCCTTCCACCTGGTTGACGGATTCTTCAATAATTTTCGTAACGGAAGTTTCAATTTCTTCCGGGCTGGCACCCGCCAAAGTGGTTTGCACCAGCACATACGGTACGTCCACGTTCGGGAACATACCCACACCCATACCGGAATAGGACATCAACCCGATGACCACAATAGCCAAACACATCATAATAGTGGCTACCGGGCGGCGGATGAAGACGGCGGTAAAACCGCCTTTTTTCATTTTCTCCTTTTCCAGCGCATTGGACGCTTGTAAATTGTTGTTATTTTCAGCCATACTTAATTATTTTTCCAATTCAATTTTGCTGCCGTCTTTCAAACCATAGGTAAACGTAAGCACCTGTTCACCCGCGGAAAGACCTTCGCTCACTTCCAAGTGATTGCTATTGATAAAGCCCGTTTTTACGTTTCTGCGAACGGCGGTTTTGCCGTCGGCGGACGGGACAAACACATACGTTTCGTTCGTTTCTTCGTCCGTGTAAACGCTCTGTTTAGAAACAGAAACGGCGTCCGCTTTTTCAGACAAGGTAATATCCACTTTGGCAAACATACCCGATTTCAACAACCCTTTGGTATTATTGGCATAAAACTCCACGGCTACCGCGCGGCTGGTGGAATCTACCACCGGGCTGATAATCGTCAGTTTGGCTTCAAATTCTTGGCCGGGCAGCGCATCCACGCGCAAGGTGGCGGGCTGGCCTTTATAAATTTCGCCAATATAGCGTTCCGGGATATCCACCGCTACACGCACTTTTTCCTGGTTGACTACTAATGCTACCGGCGTGGAAACCGTTACGTTGGCACCCGGGTCCAAATATACGCGGCCGACTACACCCGTAATGGTGGACGGCACGACTACCGGCTCGTACACGGCACCCACTTCGTCGCGCTCAATTAAAGAGACCGTTTGGTTCTTTTTGACCGCGTCTCCCTCGCGCAATACGTTTTTAAGCAACTTGCCGCTTACGCGCGGGAAAAGCGTGGCTTCTTCCAACGCCTTGATACTGCCGGACATAAGCAGTTCGTGCTTTAACGTGCGTTTTTGTACAGTTTCCTGTTTTACCAAGAAAACGTCCTTAGCCACACCGTCTAACGGGCCTGATGTTTTAGGCTTAAAAATGGCCGCCAAGGCCAAAATAAAAGCTAGGGCTACTACCCCCCATATAATTCTTCTTTTAGTTCTTTTTTTCATACAAATTTACCTCTACACCTACGGCGAATTTTAAATCGGAAAGGGCAATCGCCCCATCATACACAGCCTGTACATATTGCAAGTCGGAATCGTTTACGTTGGAAATAGCGTCGTTGACTTCCAACTGGCTCGTAAGCCCTGCGCGGTACCGTTTCATTTGAGAATTCAAATTTTCCCGGGCCTGTTCCACTACGCCTTTGGTGGCCTCAATGCGGGAGCGGGCTTCTTCCAGGTTCAGCCACGCTTCTTTTACTTGGATACGCACGTTCTTCATTTTGTTTTGGTACGCAGCCACCGCCTGTTCGTAAGCCAATTCCTTTTGCGCCACTTGCGAGGATACTTTAAACCCTTCAAACAACGGAACGCTCAATGATACTCCGGCAGAACTGGACCAATAATAATCTTGTTTATGCTGCGGAAACCCGTTATCGGTTACGCCGTTATAGGTATAATTCCCGTTTAAGGAAAGCACCGGCATATGGCCCGCGCGGGCAATCTTTATGTTGTAATGCGCCGCATCAACGGCTAATTTGGAAAGTTTTAATTCGGGGCGTTTTTCCATTGCCAAATTATATAACTCATCCAAAGACGGCGTTTGCGGCAGTTCCAAATCTTTTTGTGTCCAGGTTAAATAAATGCGGTCTTCCGGGTCACGGTTTAAAATTTGGCGCAAATACAAATTGCCCAGTTCAAAGTTCTTTTGTGCCTGCAAAACCGTAGGTTCAATATTTTCCACCTTTACCTTTTGGGTCAGCACATCCAAACTGCTGGCAAGGCCCTGTTTGTATTTGGCTTGGGCTTCGTCTAAATGTTGTTTAGCAATATCCAAATACTCCTCTTGCACGCGGATTAAAGCGGCGGCATAAATAATGTCATAACAGAATCCCACCACCTGCTTGGTAACAACATCTTGCACGTGGCGCAAGTTAAAAAGGCCCTGTTCTGCGCCCACCTTTGCCAGGTTGACCGAGTTGCGGATTTGACCGCCGGACCACAAAACATAAGAGGCGTTCAGCCCGGCTTGGTATGTATTATTTTGGCCGATTTCAATGCTTTGGGTGCCCATAATAATCTTGCCCTTTTTAAGAGCACGGCTATACGAACCGTCCAACGACAAAGACGGATAGTAACCGGAACGCGACTGCGAAAGTTGCTGTTCATAGATTTCCTTCGTCTTTTGTGCATCAATGATTTGGTAACTGTCCGAGAGTGCCATCCGAATTGCATCGGAAATGGTAATTTTCTCCCCCCCTACCTCTTCACGTTCGGCAAACAAATTGTTTGCCGCTTTGCCCGGAGCAGCCCCCAGGCACGCAGGCGCATATGCTGCCATAAGCGCGAGTAATACCCATTTTTTCATATGTTTTATTTTGTTTCCTTATAGTATGCTTGAATACCAAGTAAAATGATTTTGACTAACCGTTCTACGGTTTGCCGGTCAAAGGATCCTCCGCGGTACGCGGCGGGATTGACGTGCTGCGTAAGATACGCGCTAAACATAATTTCCGCCGAAATGCCCGAGGCCAGACGGATAATATCCATCACGCTGCCTGGCGGGAGTTTGCCTTTTTGTTCTTCCCGCTTTAAAGCGTTGGCCAACATATCCTGCACGCAAGGTTTTTCTTTCGGCGGGAGTTTTTTGGGGTCCACATCCAAGGTGTAAGAAATCATCTGCAAAACAAACTTAGAGTGAACCGGGTCCTTGGTAAAAAAATCCAAGTGGGATTTTAACCCTTCGTTTAGTATTTCCGCCGGACCGCTGGCGTGTTCGGACACGCGGTCCAACAGTTGACTAAACAGTTGTTCGTGTTCTTCAATAATACTGCGGCACAAATCTTCTTTATTTTTAAAATAATAATAAAGGACAGGCTTGGTTACATTTACTTTTTCGGCAATTTCGCGCATAGACACTTTGTCCAAACCCTTTTCTGCCATTAAGTGAAACGCCGCCTTTTTAATAGCCGCCCGCATATGATTTTCACGTTCGGATTTATCTGTTTTTTCGGTTTCTTGTTTTTTCATATAATTCAAATAATTTTACTTACCGGTCGGTAATATTTTACCAAATAATGATAATCCCTGTACATATGTAAACACAGGCAAGGCCTAAAATATTTCATATAAAATAACAACGCCCCGGCAAAAACCGGGGCGAACGCAACAAATATCCTTTTTAAAACAGCAGGGCAACGCCCCACACAAAAAACACGCCGAGCAAAACCACCGCCACCAACGCGGGGACAAAGCCGAACAGCCAAGCCGTCAACGCTTGGGCCGCGCTGACTCCGCACAGCCGCATTAATGAGCGCGTTAAATAGCCCAGTTGAAGCCCCAAGACCAGAAGCAGAGCAAACGGAGCGAGCAAGCCAAGCCCGGCGCCGGGCCAAGCGGCGGAAATCAGGGCAAAAGCCACGAGTAAGCCTTTAATAAATCCGGCAGAACCAATCAGCACAAACAACTCGGCAGGAGAGGATTTGATATGTTTAAAATCCAAAAATAACCCGCACAGAGACGCAATAAAATAACCCGCTGTCAGTTCGGCAATAAACACCACAAATAATTTTAACAGCAAGGTTACCGGGCTGATACCGTCGCCTATATTAAAGAACAGCACCCACCCCAGCGTGGCCGCAAAATAACCCATACACGCGCGGGAAAGAGAGCGCTCCGCAACCAGTTGCGTAATCGCGCCGGAGGGGTCGTCCATATACTTAAAATACGATTTAAGTAAATTCATATTAGTTCACCCACAAATAGGATACGCTCGGTGTCGCCAGCGTTTGCAACTGTTTGGCAAGTGTTTGGTTTTCCATAGACGAACCGAACGAGAAAATCAGTTCCCGCAATCCGTCCGGGCGGGAAGCAATCACCTTAGGGTCTTTTATCCCGGCCAGTTCGCCCGCCAACAAACGGGCCTCTTCCTCGCCGCCCAATTTATCCACAAAGCCCAATTTATACGCACGCTGGCCTGTAAATACGCGCCCGTCGGTATATTCGGCCAAATCTTCGGGTTTTACATTGGGCCGCCCTGCTTTTACAGCCGCAAAAAACTGCGTATAAGTATCGTTTACCATATCCTGCAAAATGGCTTTTTCGGCATCACTCATCGGGCGGAAAGCGGACCCCATATCCTTATATTTGCCGGAGGTAATCGGGGTAACTTTTACGCCGATTTTATCAAACAAACCTTCTACATTGCTCGTTTGCATAATCACTCCCACCGAACCGGTAATCGTGCCGGGTTCCGCCACGATTTTATCCGCCGCCATAGCAATATAAAAGCCGCCGCTTGCCGCCACATCCCGGAACAAGGCTACAACTTTCTTTTTCTCTTTGGCTTTTAAAATTTCGCTGTAAATATTTTGAACGGAAGCCACCGTTCCGCCGGGAGAATTGATATCCAGCACAATGGCTTGGACGTTTTCATCGCGCCCCGCTTCGCGGATTTTTTTAGCAATAGACGATGCCCCGGACGGACGGGAAAACGCAGAGGAATTATTATCCTGCGCAATCACACCGCGGACCTTAATCCAAGCAATACCCTTTTCCCCTTTGGACCGTACAAATGCCGCCGCCAGTTTGGAAGTGTTATCCTCCTTCTCGGCCGTTTTGGCTGGAGCACATTTAGCCACAGGCTTAACCGTTAAATACACCCCGCATACCGCAGAAACGGCAAAAACGGCCAGCAACAGCGCGGCCCAAATGCCGTGTACGGCGTGTTTGTCTGCGGGCTTTTTTTCGTTAGGGTCTTGCGGGAGCGGAAACTCCGTGAAGGCCGTTTTTTCGTTTTCTAACAACTTCTTTTCCCACTCTTCTTTGGGAAGGCTGATATCCGTATTGGTTTGGTTTGTTTTATCGTTTTCTGGCATAAAATATCCTTTCATTAAAATTGTTACTTAATTATACAAATTAAATTGCTAAAATATGGGCAGTTCTTCTTGCGCGCAAAACATATTCAGGAGGCGTTATGTTTACCGGAGTTTACACCGCACTTGCCACCCCTTTTACGAAGCAGGGCCAAGTGGATTATCCCGTTTTAGAGCGTTTAATTCAGGCGCAACTGGCCGCCCGGATAGAAGGCTTTGTATTGTTAGGCACTACCGCCGAAGCCGCTACTTTGTCAGCCGAGGAAAAGACCGAAATTTTACGTTTTTGTACCCCGCGTATAAAAGGCCGCGCCAAAATAATTATCGGCACAGGCACGAACGATACCGCTTCTACTGTACAAAACACCCGTGCCGCACTTGCGTTTGACCCGGACGGGGTTTTAATCGTTACGCCTTATTATAATAAACCCAATCCAAACGGGCTGGTTGCCCATTATAAACAAGCGGCGGCGTTGGGAGTGCCGGTTATTTTATACCATATTCCCGGAAGAACAGGTTTAAAACTTTCTGCCGAAACATTGGACAGATTACTAAATGAAGTGCCGCAAATTGCAGGGGTAAAAGAATCCGATTATGATATGGCGCACGTTACCGATACCGCCGTAAAATATAGCAGCAAGTTAAGTTATCTGTGTGGAAACGACGATTTATTCCCGCAGCATCTGGCACTTAACTCCTCCGGCATTATCAGCGCGGCGGCCAATGTGTTTGCTCCTGCTTTTGTACAAATTTATAAACTTTTTCAAGAGGGCCGTACAAAAGAGTCTTTTGCCTTGTTTGCACAACTTTATCCGCTTATAAAGGCCTGCTATTTGGAAACGAATCCCACTTGCGTAAAGTATATGCTTTCCAAAATCGGATTCGGCACGGAAGCCGTGCGCTTGCCGCTGGGAGAAATATCCACAGAAAACAAGCAAAAGATAGACCGTTTATTGCAAACGGCAGATAACAATTTATTTATTAAATAAGGAATTTTATGAAAACCGTTGGAATTATCGGCATTAACGGGATGGTGGGGCAGAATATGCTCCGCGAACTCAAAAAACTTAAAACACCCGTTGAAATTAAAACCTTTGGGCGCGAGGACGAAATCACACCCCTGGATGTTGCTATCTTATGCACGGACAACCCTGTCAGCGCAAAATTGGCACCCCGCATAAAGGACCGCGTAAAATACATTGTGGATATGTCGTCCGAGTTCCGTATGACACCAGGAGTACCGCTTGTTATTCCGGAAATTAACCCGCAGGACATTACGGCTGCTACCCGCTTAATCGCAAGCCCTAACTGTACAACTACCGGGCTTGTAATGAGTTTGGCCCCGCTTAAACCGTTTTATCATTTTGAGGAAGTTTTTTTCTGCTCTTACCAGGCCATCAGCGGCGGGGGCAAAAAACTGTTGGACGATTTTCACACTCCCGGGTCCTATTACGAAAACAACTGCGTGCCGCTTATCGGCTCGGTGCAACCCAACGGCCACACCGCCGAGGAATTAAAGGGCTTGTACGAATCACGCAAAATTTTAGGGCTTCCGGGCTTAAAAGTATATTGCCACACGGTGCGCGTATCGGTGGAAAATTCCCACTCGTTAGGCGTTACCGTAAAAACCAAGGAGCCGTTTGACTTGGCCCAGGTAAAGCAACAGTGGAACGCCTTTCCGAATTTATCATACAGCGAAAGCGTAGTTACCCCCAAAGAAGCCAGCGGACAAGAAAACACTTACATCTGCCGCCTGCGCCAAGATGTAGAAGAACCAAATGTAATTCATTATTTTGTAACCTTTGATAATTTATTAAAGGGGGCCGCGATGAACGGCCGCCAAATTGCAGAACTGTTATTGGAGCGTTTTGTATGAAGAAAGTTTTATTAAACGGCGCGGAAGGGAAAATGGGCAAAGCCATTACGCGCTTAATTGAAACCAACCCCCAATGGGGACTCTCCGTAGCCGTTAAGCGCGAAAGCGGACAAAAGGTTATCGGCGATTTTGATATTGTGATTGATTTTTCCACCCCGCAGGGCGCGCAGGAAGCCTTTACTATTGCGCATAAGCACCGCCGGCCTTTTTTAACAGGCACCACAAATTTGCCCGAAACTTTTTTATTCCAAATGCAGGAAGAAGAAAAAATACCTGTTTTTTATGCCCCAAACGTCAGTTTAAGCGTTTATTTCTTTACCGAACTGGTACGCTTGGCAGGCAAAATGTTTCCGCAATATTCGGCCGCCCTGCACGAAATACACCATATCCATAAAAAAGATGCTCCTAGCGGCACAGCCAAAACTTTGGCCGACGGAATCGGCCTGCCATATGAGGCCGTTACTTACGAACGGATTGGCGAAACGGTGGGCACGCACACGGCTAAGTTTGTTTCCCCCTTTGATGAAATTACGCTCACGCACGAGGCCAAAAACCGGGACTTGTTTGCCGAATCGGCTATACAGGTAGCCCTGTGGCTGATGAAGCGCGAGAGCGGGTTTTACACAATGTCGGACTATGCAAAATTTAAATTGAAGGAAAAACGCAAATGAAAATTCACTTCGTAGGTATTGGCGGTGTAGGGATGAGCGCACTGGCGCAACTGCACGCTATGGGCAAGGACCAGGTAACCGGGTCCGACCGTTTAATCAGCAAAGGTTATACCGATATGGCCTTATGGGAATATCTTAAAAAATTGGGCATACAACTCTTTCCGCAAGACGGCAGCGGCATTGACCACAAAACCGATTTGGTTATTTTGTCCTCGGCCATTGAGGAAACCAACCCCGAAATTATCAAAGCCAAAGCCCTGGGCATTCCCACTATGCACCGTTCGGAACTATTGGCCAAACACGTGGCGGAACACCGCACGATTGCCGTTTCCGGCACTAGCGGCAAAAGCACCACGACCGCTATGGTTTACGACATTTTGGCTTTTGCAGGATTAAGCCCGTCCGTTATTACGGGGGCATCTATTTTGTCTTTGCAAAAAGAACAGGGCGTTTTCGGCAACGTATATAAGGGAAATAGCGATATTTTGGTTATTGAAGCCGACGAAAGCGACGGCTCTATTGTCAAATACCATCCCCA
Source organism: Candidatus Avelusimicrobium sp. (assembly GCF_056976295.1). Classification (NCBI taxonomy): domain Bacteria; kingdom Pseudomonadati; phylum Elusimicrobiota; class Elusimicrobia; order Elusimicrobiales; family Elusimicrobiaceae; genus Candidatus Avelusimicrobium; species Candidatus Avelusimicrobium sp. The sequence goes on along the minus strand of NZ_DBMCTG010000001.1, from coordinate 221,986 downwards.
TTTGGGCCTTTGCTTAAATCTGCAAAAAGACCATAAAGAAATCAATATTTTACAAGGATATTTTAAAGAGTTTATCTCCCATTGTAAAACGGCTATTATTAATGCCGAAGAAGAAAACCTGCGCGTGCTGGCCCCCCAAGCCAAAACCTTCGGGCTTTCTCTGGGCGACGTACACCCGAGCGAAATCAAGGCGGACGGATTCGGCTCGGATTTTACGATTCAAGACCAACCCTTCCGCCTGCATATTCCGGGGCTTCACAATGTATGCAACGCCACTGCGGCAGTAGCCGTAGCCCTGCAAATGGGGGTAGATTTGGAAACCTGTGCCAAGGCATTAAACAAATTTACCGGAATTGCCCGCCGCTTTGCCAGTGTAGGCAGTTACAACAAAATTGAGGTAATAGATGATTTTGCCCACAACCCGCACAAACTGGCAGCCACCATTGAAGCGGCCCACTTGCGCGGCAAACGCGTGCTGGCCTTTTACCAGCCCCACGCATTTACTTCTATCAAAATGCTGGCAGCGGACTTTGTGGACAGTTTTGCTAACCATATCGGCCCCAATGACCACCTGTGGCTGACCGAGGTGTATTATCCGGGCGGAACGGTTCCGCAAGGGATTTCCTGCCGGACGATTTTTGAGGGCTTAAAGGCGCGCGGCACAAACGTAAGTTACGACGACTGCCGCGAACGCATTTTGCAAGAAATGGCCGGCGCGGCCCAGCCGGGGGATATCTTGCTGGTTTTGGGTGCGCGCGACCCCACTTTAACAGATTTTGCCCGCAAATTGTTGGCTTCTTTAAAAGACCGCCAGCCGGCAGAGCCGTGCAAAACCTGTATGCTGGGCAACTGTTGTATGGCCTACACCAAATAACCTTGCCGTAATATATGAAACACCGCCCCGGAGTGAAAAATACTCCGGGGCGGTGTTTTATCTAAACAAATTTATATTAATTAAAGCGGTTCATCGCCTTTTCTATGCCGTCTTTTAAAAACACTTCCAGTGCTTCCACCGCGCGGTTAAGCGATTCTTCCAATAAAGGCACATCTGCTTTGGGAAAATTAGACAGTACAAAATTGGCCAAATCAAACTTTTCGGGTTTTGGCCCAATACCCACGCGCAGACGGGCAATTTCCTGCGTACCCAACTGCTCAATCACGCTCTTCATACCCTTTTGTCCGCCCGCAGAGCCATTTTTGCGGATACGCAATTTGCCCACATTGAGCGATACATCATCAAAGCAAACCAGACAATTTTGCGGCGGAATTTTATAGAACCGGGCCAGGCTGGATACAGCCCGACCCGATTCGTTCATATAAGTGGATGGTTTGATGAGAAAGACATCACACCCGGCCACAAAGATCTTGGCATACACTCCCAGGTTTTGCCAGGCTTTCCACTCGGCCCCCCATTGGCGCGCAGCGTGGTCCAACACCATAAATCCGGCGTTGTGCCGCGTATGCTCGTATTGGGTTCCGGGGTTGCCCAGCCCAGCCAGGAGATATTGCATAGGTTATTTCTTCGCAGCGTCCTTGGCAGGGGCGGCGGCAGCGTTCTTGGTGAGGTTGCCTTCTTCGTCCTTTTTGCCTTTGGTAGAAGAACTTTCCGGCTGCGCAGCAGCGGCATCAGCCGCGGCAGGAGCAGGGGCGTCTTCTTCTTTCGGAATCATCAAGTGTACGACCGGGGCTCCCGGATCGGTCAAAAGTTCAACGCCTTCCGGCAATTTCACTTCGCCCGCGACAATACCTTTGTTGATGGTCATCGGCGTAATATCAAGCACAATTTCGTGCGGGATAGCGCTTACCAGGGCGCGGACTTCAATTTCGCGCATAATGTGTTCAATGATAGCACCATAGTTGGCCACATCGGCAGGCGTACCTTCCAGTTTGAGCGGAACGATAACGTCCATTTTGTCCTTCATACTAACGCGCTGAAAATCGGCGTGAATCGGGTTGTCGGTTACAGCGTGGTATTGGATTTCTTTTACCAGGGCAAGTTCGTTATCTTTGCCCAAGGCAATTTCTACCAGCGTGTTTTTACCGGCTTTAACGATTTTATCCAAATCTTTTACGGTTACGGTTACGCTAACAGGTTCTTTATGACCGCCGTAGATTACGGCCGGTACTTTCTTTTCGGCTCTGATTTTAGAAAGAGCCCCTTTGACACCGATACCTTCGCGGGATTCGGCAGCAATATTTACTTTTTCCATTTGTTTCCTCCAAAGTATTTACAAAATTTAGTTAAACATATCGCTGATAGAGCGGCCATCGTGGTTGCGTTTAATGGCGTCCGCCAGCAAGTACGAAACGGACAGCACGTCCACTTTCGGGCCCAGGTCGCGGATAGGCAGCGAATCGGAAATGATTAATTTTTTAATATCGGACTTGTTAATCTTTTCCATGGCATTGCGCGAGAGCAACCCGTGCGTGCAGACGGCGTAAATTTCACGCGCGCCGCGTTCTTTGATTTTTTGGGCTACGGTGGTCAGCGTGCCGGCCGTATCCACGATATCGTCAAAAATAATCGCCACTTTGTCTTTTACATCACCGATAACGTTATAAACCACGGCTTCGTTCGGTTTCGGGCGGCGTTTATCAATAATCACTAGCCCCGCGTCCATACGGGCGGCAAATTTACGGGCGCGTTCCACACCGCCCACGTCGGGGGAGATAACCACGATATCTTTTTTATCAAAATCTTTAAAATAATCCAAAAATACTTTGCGGGCGCGCAGGTGGTCCACCGGGATATCAAAGAACCCCTGAATTTGACCCGCGTGCAAATCTACCGTCATAATGCGGTCCGCCCCGGCCGTAGTAATTAAGTTGGAGGCCAGTTTGGCCGTAATCGGCACACGGGGAGAGGCCTTGCGGTCTGCACGCGCATAACCGAAATAGGGGAGCACCGCTGTAATTTTCCCTGCACTGGCGCGTTTGAACGCGTCAATCATAATGAGAAGTTCCATCAAGTTTTCGTTGACGGGCGGGCAGGTGGGCTGAATAATATAGCAATCGTGCGCGCGCACACTTTCCAAAATCTGCACGTCAATTTCGCCGTCGGCAAAACGCTCCACGCGCAACTTTCCCATCTCCATATTCAGGTGATTGCAAATCTTTTGAGCCAGGGCAATGTTGGAATTGCCGGAGAAGATTCTCAAATCGCCGTTTACGCTTTTAGTCATTTTTTTTGATACCTTTGTTTTCTAGAACGACCTGGCGCGAGCGGGCAATAGCCAATGATTCCGCCGGAACCTCTTTGGTTATGGTTGAACCCGCGCCGATTTTTGTATATTCGTGCACCGTTACAGGCGCTACAAAATTTACATTGGACCCCACAAAAGCGTGGTCCCCGATGACGGTTTGGTGTTTGTTTTTCCCGTCGTAATTGCAGGTAATGGTTCCCGCACCAATATTAACACCCGCGCCCATTTGGGTATCGCCAATGTAACTTAAATGGTTGACCTTGGACCCTTCCCCAATAACAGATTTCTTAATTTCCGAAAAATTGCCAACCTTCGCACCTTTCTTTAACACGGATTTCGGGCGCAGGTGGGCATAAGGCCCCAACTGGCATTCTTCGGCCACTTCGGACTCCTCAATATACGTTCCCATTTTAAGGGTTACGTTATCACCAATAATGGAATCTTTAATATAGACGTTGCCCTCAATCGTGCAATTTTTGCCGATAACCGTTTTGCCGCAAATATAGCAGCCGGGGCAAATGAACGTATCCACACCGATTTTTACGCCCGGATCAATAAACACCTCGTGCGGGCGGACCAGGGTTACACCTTCGTCCATTAACTCGCTGGCTACGCGGTCGCGCATAATCTGCTCGGCCTCGGCCAGTTGCGCCTTACTATTCACGCCAAGGGCTTCGCGGTAGTCCGGCCCGGCAAATACCAAGACGGGCTTTTGCATTTCTTTAATCAAAGCCAAGGTGTCGGTTAAATAATATTCCTGTTTCGGCCCTTGCGGAGTTAACTGGATAAGCGCGGCTTGTAAGGCTTTGGAATTAAAAACATACATACCGCTGTTGATTTCGGAAATCTTTTTGGTGTCCTCGTCGGCGTCGGTTTCTTCTACAATTTTTTCAAACGCGCCGTCCTCCGCGCGGATAATGCGCCCGTATCCCGTAGGATTTGGTACATTTACGCCCAAAACCAACGCTCCCATTTCGCCGCCTTCAAACACATCTGCCATATGGGCAAGCGTTTTGGCTTTCAAAAGCGGAGTATCACCGTTTAACACCATTATCGTTTCAAATTTTTGCAAGAGAGGCACCGCGGCTTTTACAGCGGAAGCAGAGCCGGATAAATCCGTCTGCGGGATAAACACTACCGGGGCAGTAATGCCCCAATCGGTCAGCCCGGCCTTAACAGCCGAAACAACTTCGTCAGCCCCGTGGCCGACTACAATGCCGATAGCGGCGGGACCCAATTCCTGGGCCGCCTTTAAAATATGTGCAAGTATCGGGATTCCGCAAACCAGGTGAAGCGGTTTGGGAAGAGGAGATTTCATCCGGGTGCCCTTTCCGGCCGCCAAGATGAGTACACACAGATTTTTTTTGGCTACCATTTTGTTTAACTCTTGCCTAAAAAAGAATCTAACTTGTTTAAAAACAAATTATATATATATTATATCAAAATCCCGCCACCAGTCCAAGCGCAGTCTTTTGATACATCCTGCCTTAGGCCCGGGCATTACTTTATTTTACCATTTTAACCGGGACTATTGGAGCCGCCCAAAGCAAATCGGGCCTTCGGCGCGGGCGATTTGTACGCGGACCAAACCGTGGACAGGGGCTGAGGCTTCCAACACGACGGGCTGAAAGTTAGACGTAATGCCGTGCGGGCGTCCGTCTTTATGTTCTTCCACAAACACTTCCTGTGCCGTACCCACCAAAGAGGCCGCAAAGGCGGCGCGCAATTCTTTATCCAGCGCGCGCAAAGCCTCTGCGCGGCGCTTGATTTCTTCGTGCGGCAGTTGCTTTAAAGCGGCCGCCGGCGTGCCGGGACGCGGGGAATAACTAAAAACGTGGAGCCCCGCCAACTTTACCTGTTTAATAAATGCGTAAGTGGCTTCAAAATCCGCTTCCGTTTCGGTGGGGTATCCGGCAATTACATCTGCAAAAATACCCATTTGCGGCACGCGGGCGCGCAACTCCTGCACTTTGGCTTCGTAGGCGGCGGTGTCGTAATGGCGGTTCATATCTTTTAGCACCTTATCGCACCCGGCCTGCAAGGGCAAGTGGAAATAATTGCAAAAGCGGGCGGGGTATCGGTGCATCATTTCTATCACGCCGTCCGTAACCGTTTGGAGTTCAATAGACGAAAAGCGTACGCGGAAATTGCCCTCCATTTGGGCAATATGGCGGCATAGTCCTGCTAAATCGGCCCCTATTTGCGGGCATTTGTAATTACCAATGTTAATACCCGTCAAAACGACCTCGGCAAAGCCCTTCCGCTCCAAAGCATCAATTTCTTTGAGTACATCTTTTAAAGGTTTGGAACGTTTTACGGGGCGGGCATGCGGTACAATACAATAGGAACAAAAACAATCGCACCCGTCCTGAATTTTGATAAATGCGCGGCTATGTCCCTCGTGTCCGGAAACCGTCCAACAAATATCGTCCGTATGAAACAGGGTCTTGCCCAAATCATATTTTCCTACAATTTCGGCTTGCGGAAATTTTTGGCGGACTTCGTCCGCGTGTGCCGCGGCATAGCACCCCGTCAGCACAAGGCGTGCGTGAGGATTGCGGCGCAGAATTTGGCGGATTTGTTTTTCCACGTCTTTATCGGCCTGGTGCGTAACCGTGCAAGTATTAAGCACGCAAATATCGGCGGTTTCAAAGGAGTCCGCAGGAACAGCCCCGGAGTTTAAAAATTGCTCCAATAATGCCTGGCTTTCCACTTGGTTGACGCGGCAACCGAAGGTTTTAATAAAAAATGTGGTCATAAGAGTTTAGCGGCTACTGCAATACAGGCCGTTTCTGCACGCAAAATATTTACCCCTAGCGTAACCGGGAGCACATTGTATTGGGCGGCTACGACAATTTCCTCGTCCGTCCACCCGCCGGCAGGCCCTACAAACACGCGCACCCGCTTGGGATTGCCTAACTTTTCAAGCCCCCATTGTAAGGTGTGTGTTTCTTCGGCCTCGTAAGCAATTAAAGAAGGTATTTCCTGCACCAAGGCCGCCGGAAATTTAACAGGCGGCAGAATTTCGGGCACAAAGGGGGTATTACATTGTTTGCAGGCGGCAATCATAATTTGGTGCCAACGGTCATTTTTGCCGTCCCATTTTTTGAGCACATCATACTCGCTGCGCTCCGTCATAATAGGGCGAAAGGCGGCTACCCCCAATTGGGTTCCTTTGTCTAATACTTCTTCCAACCCTGTACGGGAATTGGGAGCAAAGCAAAGTTCCAACTCTAAGGGAACGCGGCGCACCGCACACGGTTTTAACAATGTTCCGCGGACAAACTTTTTTTGTACGCGGTCTATGCGGGCCAAAAACTGCTTGCCTTTTCCGTCAAAAACACGGATTTCATCGCCCTCTTTATGACGGGCGACGGCGGACGCGTGGTGTGCTTCTGCGTCGGTTAAAAAAAATTCTGTTTCTTTGATATCGGCAAAATACTGCGGCATAGGGATATTTTACAAAAAAAGGGGAACCTTTCGGGTTCCCCTTTTTAGCGGCTGTATTATTAGATTATTTATCAACGACTTCCGCTTCCACTACGTCGTCTTTTCCGTCGTTGCTGGCGGCACCGGCTTGCTTGCCGGCATTGGCGCCCGCTTGGGCTCCGGCCTGTTGGGCCTGGGCGCCCGCGTTAGCCTGCTGCGATTTGTACATCGCTTCGCCAAGTTTCTGGCTGGCTTGCAAGGCCGCATCAGTGGCCGATTTCATCTTGGCGGCGTCTTCGCCTTTCAAGGCATCGCGCAAGTCATTCAACGCGCGGTCAATGGCCAAACGGTCGTCCTGGGACACTTTATCACCGTATTCTTTCAAGGCCTTTTCGGTCTGATAGAGCACGCTGTCGCCCTGGTTTTTGGCTTCAATAACTTCTTTGTGCTTTTTATCTTCGTCGGCGAATTTTTCCGCATCTTTGACGAATTTTTCCACTTCGGCATCGCTGAGTTTGTTAGGCGAACTAATGGTAATGTGCTGTTCCTTGTTAGTACCCAAGTCTTTGGCGGATACGTTCAAGATACCGTTGGCATCAATATCAAACGTAACCTCAATCTGCGGCACACCACGAGGGGCTGGCGGAATACCGTCCAAGTCAAACTTGCCCAGCGGTACGTTGTCTTTGGCCATCGGGCGTTCACCCTGCAAGACGTTAATGGTTACGGCCGGCTGGTTATCAGAAGCCGTAGAGAAGATTTGCGTCTTGCGCACCGGGATAGTGGTGTTGCGTTCAATAAGGCGCGTGCATACGCCGCCCAAAGTTTCCAAGCCCAAGGACAAGGGGGTAACGTCCAACAAGAGGACGTCTTTCACGTCGCCCGTCAAAATACCGGCTTGCACAGAGGCACCGATTGCCACGCACTCCATCGGGTCAATACCGCGTTCAATCTTTTTGCCGACCAAGTCTTCCACATATTTCTGCACAATCGGCATACGGGTCGGACCACCGACCAAGATGATGCGGTCAATTTGAGAGGCGGACAATTTGGCGTCGCTCAAAGCCTGTTCCACAGACTTGCCGCAGCGTTTTACAATGTCGTCCACCAAACTTTCCAGTTTTGCGCGGGAAAGCGTCAAAGCGAGGTGTTTGGGGCCGGTGGCATCGGCAGAGATGTAAGGCAAGTTGATGTCCGTTTCCATAGTGGTAGACAATTCAATCTTGGCTTTTTCGGCCGCGTCTTTCAAGCGTTGTTGGGCTTGAATATCTTTGGACAAATCAATACCGGTTTGTTTGCGGAATTCATCTTCCATCCATTTGATAACGGCATTATCCATATCCGTACCGCCCAAATGCGTATCGCCGGAGGTGGAAAGCACGTCAAAAGTACCTTCTTTACCCATTTCCATAATGGTTACATCCAGCGTACCGCCGCCCAAGTCAAACACCATTACTTTTTGCTCTTTCCCGGCCTTATCAATACCAAAGGCCAAGGCGGCTGCCGTCGGTTCGTTTACAAGGCGCACCACATCCAAGCCGGCGATGCGGCCCGCATCTTTGGTGGCCTGGCGCTGGTTATCGTTAAAATAGGCAGGTACTGTGATGACGGCCTTTTCCACAGGCTCGCCCAAAAAGGCTTCGGCATCCTTTTTAACTTTCTGCAAGACAAACGCAGATAATTGTTGCGGTGTAAATTCCTGTCCGCGCAAATTATATTTATAATTTTCCCCCATTTTGCGTTTGAACGCAGTTACCGTGCCATCCGGGTTGGCGATGGCCTGGCGGCGGGCAGGTTCGCCCACGAGGCGTTGCCCATCCTTGGTAAACGCTACATAAGACGGAAATGCTTTACCGCCGATAGAACTGCCTTCGGCAGACGGAATAATCGTTCCTCTGCCCCCTTCCATTACCGCCGCAGCGGTGTTAGAAGTACCCAAGTCAATACCAATAATCTTAGCCATATATGTCTATCTCCTTCAAATCTTATAAATTAAATTGTTGTCAAATGGGCGGAATTAATCTTCCGCGTGCTGGCCGACAATCACGCGCGCTGGGCGCAGGACTTTGCCGTCCATTGTAAATCCCATTTGCACTTCCTGCAACACGAGACCGTCTTGGTCCCCGGAGGAAGGAATCATCGCCACCACTTCTTGCGTGGCAGGGTCGTAAGGTTTATCAAGCACGTCCATATGCTCAATACCCTCGGCCTTAAATGCTTTTTCCATTTCGCCAAACACCATTTTCAGGCCCGTTTTAACGGCTTTAAGTTCGGCGGACATTTGACCTTCTTCTTCCTTTTTGTCCATCTCCACTAACTGACGCAAGAGCACTTCGTACGAAGGGAGCAACTTCTCGGCAAATTCTTTTTTGCCATATGCCAAGAAAGAGGCTTTTTCGCGCTCGGTGCGTTTGCGGAAGTTTTCAAAATCTGCGCTTAAACGCACATATCTGTCGTAATAGTCAGGCTTTTGTTCTGCGGCGGGAGTTTCCTGCTCGGTTTCGGCGTTGCAAGGCTGTTCTGGCTGCGGAACTTCTTGTTTCTTTTCGGCGTGTTCGTGTTCGCCGTGTTTTTCGTGCTTACTCATAATCATCTTCCCTGGAAGGTAATGCCGTCCAATTTTTCATAGAGGATTCCAACAAACTGCCGATAAAATTTACCAGCGACATCACCCGCGTATATTCCATATGTTTCGGCCCGATGATGCCCAGCATACCCACCGTTTTGTCCCCCACACGGCAAGCGGTAGAAACGATACTTAAATTTTTAAGTTCTTTCAGTTCGTTTTCGCTGCCGATACTGACATTTAATTTTTGTTTGGATTTCTCCATATCCGTCATTTTCTCGCTAAGCAGCGAGGAAAAGCGTTCGCGCTCCTCTACTACGCGCATCATTTGTTTCAAATCTTCGTAATCGTCCTCGGTCGTGTTTTCCAATAGCCGGCCGATACCTTCCACATATAACTCGTCTGCACCCGTTTGGGGGCGCTCAATATCCTTTAATACTTTCGTGGCTAAATCGGCTACGCCTGCAATTTCCGGGTGTCCGCTGTGAATATGGTGCCACAGCACTTGGCGCGCTTCCGCCAAGGTGCGGCCCGCAATCTCGCCGTTAATAAAGCGGCTGAGAACACGCAAGCGAACAGGGTCAATTACATATGCCGTGCGCACCGGCCAATGGCGTACGGCCCCGGACTGGGTTACCAAAACCGCCAACATCATACCGGGAGCCAACGGAATAAAATCAAGCCGTTGGATGCGCTGGTCGTCCACATGGGCGGTATAAACAAACCCCGCCGCACCGGACAACATTGCCAACAAACGCGAGGTTTGCACGAGCATATTGTCCACTTCGTTTACGCGCTCATCATATTGTTCTTCAATGCGTTGGCGTTCACGGGCGGCCATTTGCTGCACACTGGCCAAGTAGTCCACATAATAGCGGTAGGCTTTATCCGTAGGAATACGTCCGCCGGAAGTATGCGGCTGGTAAAGATACCCTTCTTCTTCCAGTTCCTTCATAATGTTGCGAATCGTAGCGCTGGATATATCTTGCAACGCTCCGTCCGCAATCATCTGCGAACCGACCGGGCGGCGGGTTTCCACAAACTGCTGAACCACCCACCTTAAAATCTTTTCTTTACGCGCTTTGGCAATTTCCGGTTTTAAAATTCTCATACGCTTAAACTTCCCGGGTTCTGGGAGTGTGTTTCGCTTTTATTTTAGCACTCTTTGAACCTCTCTGCTATTATTATAGGTAAAAAATTCTTTTTTGTCAACCCCCTTTTTTGAGTGCTAATTTTGAAATTATATTTTTGTATTTTCTCCTATACAAATACTAAGTTTTATTTGCGTTTAACAAGTGTTTTTTTGGATTAGTAGTTTTCGTTGCACCCGCCTGATGACGGGAGCCTGCCAGAAAAGTTACAATATTATTATGCAATTTATTGATTCACACGCACATTTGAACGACCCGGCCTTTGACCCTGACCGGGAAGAACTGATTTCTAAACTCCCCGCCGCGCAGATTGCGATGAGCGTGGAAATTGGCTGTTCGCCCGAAGAGTGGCAGCCCGCCTTGGACCTTTCCCAAAAACATCCGGGCTTTATCTCCGCCGTCCTGGGTGTCCACCCGGAATATGCCGTCAAAACCGGCCCGGGCGATTTGGAGGTTTTGTCCGGCCTGCTGAAACACAAAGATTGCGTGGCTGTGGGGGAAATCGGGCTAGATTACACTTGCTTGGATATTTCCAACAAGGAACTCCAACAAACCATTTTTTCACAAATGCTTACGCTGGCCAACCAAACGGAAAAGCCTATTGTACTGCACACCCGCCGGGAAGGCGAAGATTACAGCGCCTACGACGATGTTTTTTATTCGTTAAAACACGAGTGGAAGCAGAAATCTTCCACCGCGTATCCGGGTGTTCTCCATTGTTTTTGCGCGCGTTATGAGGAGGCCCGCAAAGCGCTAGATATGGGCTTGTTATTAGGTATTAACGGTTGCTTTACTTATAAAAAGAACGAATATATCCGCGAGGCTGTCAAAAAAGCCGGGGCAGATAAAATCATATTGGAAACAGATTGCCCGTATTTATCCCCCCAAGGCAAACGCGGGCAGCGCAACGACCCCTCCAATATCCCGCTGATTGCACAATATGCCGCCGATTATTTGGATATCCCGTTGGAAAAATTAGCCGAAATTACCACCCGCAATACAAAAGCCTTGTATGGACAGGTGTAATTTGTTATATTTTGAGAACAGAGGATTTATGAAAAAATACACGTTACTGCCTTTAATTGCCGTAGCCCTTTTAGCGGGGTGCACCACCAAAGAACAAGACGAAAAAATCAAAACTTTTTGGATGATGCAATCTATGCAATTAATGAATAAAGTGGCTAGTACTAAGATGGACCAACTGACCAAGTTAGCAGCCGGTTCGGCCAATTTCGGCGCAATGGGGGCTATGGGATCCCGCCATATGGATTTTCCTGAACATTTTGACGGCCCCACTCCGGCGCTCCCGGCGCAAAATGCGTCCACAGCCGCTGCTCCCGTCCGGCGCACGACACCCGCGCCGCAAATTATGGATGTAACGATGGACACGGACGAGTTGCCCGGCAAAGCCCCGCAAGCCGAACGTGCCAAAATGAAGCGCGCCTTTGACGCGGTGCAGGTTAACAATCAAGCAGCGTTAGTTTCTATTGAACGGACTTTCAATACCGCTGTAAAGCATAAAGCTTTTTTAATTACCACTCAAACAGAAAAGGATTTGAAAGCCGCCGCTGCCAAAAGCGCCAATTTTCAAGCCTATCTGTCCGAGCAAAAAAAGCTCTTGGCGCTGCAAGACCAGAAACTGATGCAACTGATGAAGCAGAACGCCGCTAATTTAAAACGGACCCGCCGCACCAACCGCTGATAGATAAAGGAACAGTATGAAACGATTTCAGTTTATTGTTTTCCTACTGTTGATTGCCGTTTCTCTGCATTATTTTGCCAATACCCTGCGGGCCACCTTGTTCTTAGTCCGCGGGGAATTGCCAACAAAAATGACCTCTCCAAGTGTTGCCCGCTCTGCCAAAACTGCCTTTGCCCGCCAAGTAAAGGGCGTGCGCGCCTTTTGGGATAAGTTACAACCAAAACCTAAAATGATACTGATTACATATCAAGACAGCCCGGCAGAAAAGAGCCCGGCGGTAGCGGCGCCGGGACCTGCGGTAATGCAAATCACTATGGAAAACAAACGGGAGCCCATCCGCAACACGCACTTGGGCAAAGCAAATTCCTCCAAATTAAATATGTGGCTGGCAAGCCGATGGTCCGCCAATGCAGAACTAACCGCCGAAACCGGACGATTATTTGGAGAACAGGCAAAAAAAGAAGCACTGTTCATTTTACTAGATGACGAAAAAGCCTGTCTGGACAACGCCACATCCAGCCAAACGGTCAAGGAATTCAACACCCGCCAAAGCCAAATCAACCGGCACACCATAGCCCGGTTAAACGAAGTGTTTGAGAAATATAAACAGGAAGTAACCCGCCCCAAAGGTATTTCCCCCGAGTGGGAGGCCTTTTTCCGCCGGCTGGACAATTACCGCAACGCATCCTTGCGCGTGCCTTAACCACACCCTGCGGGCGGTTTTTCTTGTCCGCCTGCTGCTGATATAAAGCCATACAGGATTGGCCTGCTATGGCAATTTATGGAAATTGGTTTTATTTAAAAAGAGGAAAGCGGAAAATGAATTTAGTTTGGTTGAACACCAACTATTTTCCTAACAGTTTTAAAAATTCTTCTTCGGTCAGTACGGGGATACCCAGTTCCTGTGCTTTTTTAAGTTTTGTTCCAGCCGCTTCCCCCGCTACTACATAGGAAGTCTTTTTGGATACACTCCCGCTGGCTTTGCCGCCGTATTCTTTGGCGAGCCGTTCGGCTTCGGTGCGGGACATCGTTTTGAGTTCGCCCGTAAACACGAGCGTTTTCCCTTCTAAAACATTTCCGGAGAGTTCCTTTTTGGGCTGGGTGAAATTAAGCCCGGCGGCACGCAATTTTTCAATTTGGGCCAAGGCACTTTGGCTATGGAAAAAATCATAAATACTTTGCGAAACCGTTTCCCCCACGTCCGGAACGGCTTGCAATTCAACCAAAGAAGCATTTTTTAAAGCATCTAAGGTGCGGAACTTGTCGGCTAAAATTTCGGCTGTTTTCGCGCCCACAAACGCAATTCCTAATGCAAAAAGCAGACGAGATAAAGGTTTTTGTTTGCTGGCTTCTATGGAGTCCAACAGGTTTTGGGCTTTTTTATCTTTAAAATTTTCCAAATTTAAAAGGTGTAGAAAAGTCAGGCCGTAGATATCGGCAAAGTCATTTACATAATGGCTTTCCAACAATTTATCCATCACCACGTCGCCCAACCCCTCAATATCCATTGCCCCGCGCGAAGCAAAGTGCAATAGGCGCGCACGCAACTGGGCCGGGCAAGCGGGGTTTATGCAATAATAACCCACCTCATCAGGCTCTTTATAAACAGGTTCCCCGCAGGAAGGACATTTGGCGGGAGGCAAAACCTCTTGCGTGCCTAATTGCTCCACCACCTTTACCATTTTGGGGATAACTTCCCCCGCACGCTCAATAATTACGCGGTCCCCAATGCGTACGCCCAAACGTTTAATTTCATCAAAATTATGCAGGGTGGTGTTGGAGATAATCACGCCCGCACACGGCACAGGTTCCAATTCGGCCACCGGGGTAATCACCCCGCTTCTGCCTACGGAAAATATAATATTTTTAACCGTCGTCGTGGCTTGCGGGGCGGGATATTTAAAGGCAATCGCCCAGCGCGGGCTTTTAGCCGTTACCCCTAATATCCGTTGGTCCTCAAACCGGTTCACCTTTACCACCAGGCCGTCCACGTCAAAGGGCAGTTGGTGGCGGGATTCGTTAAACTGGTTGTAAAAACGGATTACGTCGCTGATGAGCGTCGTTTTCGTGCGGACAGGGCAAACGGAAAAGCCCCAAGATTTGCACAAATCAATAAACCCGCTGAAACTGTCTGCGGCTATGTTACCCGTACCAAACGAATGGGCAAAAAATTTAAGGGGCCGCTGGGCCGTAATAAGCGGGTCCTTTTGGCGCAAAGACCCTGCCGCCGCGTTACGCGTATTGGCAAAAATATTTTCGCCTTTTAATTGCTGGCGTTCGTTGAGGGCGGTTAAATCCTTTTTATCCAAATAAACTTCGCCGCGCACTTCCAAAAGTCCGGCAGGGGCATTTTCTATCTTTTGCGGGATATTTTTAATAGTGCGGACATTTAAAGTAATATCCTCGCCTACTTTGCCGTCCCCGCGGCTGGCGGCCGTAATCAAAATACCGTTTTCGTAAGTGAGAGAGCAGGAAACTCCGTCAATTTTTCCCTCCACCACCATTTCAAAATTGTTGCGCTGTAAAATTTTTTCCGCGCGGGCATACCACTCCCGTATTTCGTCCGGAGAATAGGAATTATCCAAGGACATCATCGGCACGGCGTGCTTGACGGGCGTAAATAAATTGCCCGCTTGCCCACCCACGCGCTGGGTGGGAGAGTTTTTGGTGCGGTATTGCGGATATTGGTCTTCTAAATCTTTAAGTTGTTTGTAAAGTTCATCGTACTGTGTATCGGACAAAACAGGGTTGTCCAAGTTATAGTACAGGTTATTGTGATAATTGACCAGTTTTTTAAGCCGCTCAATTTCTTCTTTCGGGTGCATAACTTTTATTTGCGTTCTTTTTTCAGTTGATCCAACAATCCGTTAATAAATTTGCTGGAATTTTCGGTGGAATATTTTTTTGCCAGTTCAATGGCTTCGTCCATAATTGCGGCCAAGGGCGTGTGCTCGGGGCTGAAAACCATTTCGTAAGTAGCCATACGCAAAATAGAGCGGTCCACCGCTGACATACGCGAAATGGTCCAGTTTTTGGCATAGGAGGAAACGAGTTTATCAATTTCGGGCAAATGTTCCGTGGTGCCGGTAACTAATTCTTCGCAGAACGGATAGCAATCGCCCAAGTCGTGTTTGAAATCCGCCGCGTAACGCAAAATATTGTTTTCATCGGCCGATTTGGAACTGTCGGCGTAATAAAGCGATTGTAGGGCACACTCACGGGCCATTCTTCTGTTACTCATAGTTTCCACCTGTATAAAGCGTACAAATTTTAAATAAAAGTTTACATCTATTTTAGCAAATTTACGTCGTCCTTGCAGAGCCGCCTTGCGCGGGTTTGTGGTAAAATATATTTATGAATAGAAAAGTCCTTTTTACAATGATTCTAGCATCTTCTTTGGGTGCGTGTGCTTCCACCGGACCGTTGACAGGTGCGGACAGAGATAAACACGGCTGTATTCCGTCCGCGGGGACCGCTTGGAGCAACGTGAAACAAACGTGCGTACAACCCTGGAAAGAGGGTATCCGCCTGACCCAAACCGCACAAACGGGCAGTGCGCAATTTGCCGCGTACGTCATTTTATCGGCAGACGGAACCCGGGCCGAAGTGTTCACCAAAGACGGAAGCCAAGTGTTGGTCCGCTCTTTTACGGAAGACGGCCCCCAATGGAGCGGGGAAAAGGTACTTCTTAAACGGTTGCCCGCCTCGTGGGAAATGTACGAAAACGGAACGCTATCATACCGGGCGGAACAGGCACAATAATTTTGACACCCGGTCTAGTAAGTTTGTATAATAAAAATGTTCCCGTATAGGGACAATTTTTGCAAAAAGATAATATAGATAATGGCCAGATTTGATAACAGAAGAGAATACAAAAAAGATCTCTACCGCAGAAACCAAAATATTCGCGTACCCGAAGTGCGCGTGATTAATTCCGACGGAAGTATGGTCGGCATTTTGCCGGTGGCGCAAGCCATCGCCCTGGCTAAGGAACAAGAGTTGGACTTAGTGGAAATTTCTCCCAACGCCCAACCTCCTGTCTGTAAGATACTTGATTACAACCGGTATGTGTACGAACAGGGTAAAAAAGCCGCGGAAGCCAAAAAGAAACAAGCCAAAGTAACCTTGAAAGAGTTACGCATTAAATCGCGCATTGCCGCGCACGATTTGGACGTAAAAATCCGCCAAATTGAAGAATTTTTGCGTAAGAAAGATATGGTGCGTTTTGTAGTGGTGTTCCACGGGCGCGAAAACCAGCACAAAGACATTGGCATCCAGATTTTGAACGATACGGCCAAACGCTTGGCCGAAATTGCCAATGTGGACGGCGGTTTGCAGCAGTTGGGCAACCGTATGTCTATGACGTTTGTGCCCAAAAACTAAACAGATTTTTAGGTCCTTTTTAGTGTACTGCGTGCGGGGCTTGACCGGCTCCCGGCGCAGGTCGTTCTGAAAAAGGGCTAATTAAACAGAGGTAATATTAACAATGCCTAAATTGAAAAACCATAGCGGTGGTAAAAAACGTTTCAGAAAAACCGCAACGGGTAAATTTACCCACAGAAAAGCCGGCAGAAAACACTTGCTTACGCCTGTTTCTGCCTCCCGGAAGCACGAAATGAGAAAGACCGGCGTCATTACGCCTGAGTCCAACAAAGGGAAGATTTTGGAAAAATATCTCCCGATGGCCAAATAAGAGGTAGAAAATGAGAATTAAATTCAGCGTCGCGAGACACGCGAGAAAGAAAAAAGTATTGAAAAGAGCCAGCGGCTATTACGGAGATAAATCCCGCCGCTTGCGTATGGCCACCCAGCAGCTGGATCACTCCGGCGTGCACGCTTATGTGGACCGCAAAGACAAAAAAACCACTTACCGCCAGATGTGGATTACCCGCATCAACGCCGCGGTGAGAGAAGAAGGTTTGTCTTACTCCAAATTCATCAGCGGCTTGGCCAAAGCCAACATTACGCTTAACCGCAAAATGTTGTCTGAAATGGCGATTAAAGACCCGGTGTCCTTCAAGAAATTGGTGGACGTGGTAAAAGCCGCCTAAAAGCGTTCTTGCAGCAAGTAAAGCCCGTACCGCTTATGTGGTGCGGGCTTTTTTACGGTCTCTTTCGGGCAGACATCCTTTTTTAAAAGCATAAAAATACCCCGCCGGGACAACTTCTTCCAAGCGGGGTATAGAAACTGCAAATACTGCTTACATATGCCGTTTTTTGACTTTCATACGCGCAATGGCTTGTTTTAATTCCATTTCGGCAAGTTCAAAATCAATATCGGCATCTTTGCCGGAGAGAGATTCCTTCGCCTTTTTAATTTTTTGCTTTTCGGCTTCTTCGTCAATCTCGTCCGCCAAGGCGGCGTTTTCGGCAAATACGTTTACCACGTCGTTGAGCACTTCCACAAACCCGCCTAACGCAGCAAACTCTTCTTCCTTCCCGTCCTTTTTATAACGCAGGGAACCCATACCCAACTGCACAATTGTTTTGACGTGCCCGGGCAGAATACCCATTTCCCCCAGCAAAGCGGGCAGAACAACCATATCCACTTCCAGGTTGGAAATAAGCGGTTTTTCCGGCGTAATCAGGTTAAGGGTCAGTTTTTTTGCCATAAATTACTCTTTGTCTTTTACTTTTTCGTAATTGGACAACACATCGTCTATGCCGCCACACATATAGAAGCAAGACTCCGGGATATGGTCGTATTCGCCTTCCACAATGCCCTTAAAGGCTTTAATGGTATCGGCCAATTTGACGTATTTGCCCGGGTGCCCCGTAAATTGTTCGGCCACCGAGAACGGTTGAGACAAGAACTTTTGAATTCTTCTGGCGCGGGCCACGGTCTTTTTATCCTCGTCGCCGAGTTCATCCATACCCAAAATGGCAATAATATCCTGCAAATCTTTGTATTTCTGCAAGATTTTGCGTACGCTTTGGGAAACATTATAATGTTCAGCGCCGATAATGCGCGGGTCCAAAATGCGGGACGTGGATTCCAAGGGGTCCACCGCCGGATAAATACCCAAACTGGCAATTTGGCGCGACAATACGGACGTGGAATCCAAGTGCGTAAATGTAGCCGCCACACCGGGGTCGGTTAAGTCGTCGGCGGGAACGTAAACGGCCTGAATAGACGTAATAGCGCCTTTTTTAGTGGAAGTAATACGTTCCTGCAAGTTGCCGATTTCAGTGTTTAACGTTGGCTGATAACCTACCGCAGAGGGCATACGGCCCAAAAGGGCGGATACTTCGGAGTTAGCAAGCACAAAGCGGAAGATGTTATCCAAGAACAACAGCACGTCCTGGCCTTTTACATCACGGAAATATTCCGCCTGCGTAAGAGCAGTCAAGGCTACTTTGGCACGGGCACCTGGCGGTTCGTTCATTTGTCCATAGACCAGTACCGTTTTGTCCAGTACGGTGCTGCCGTCCGAAAGTTTGGATTCGCTCATTTCCAGCATCAAATCGTTCCCTTCGCGGCTTCTTTCCCCCACACCGCCGAACACGGAACTGCCGTGGTGCTCACGCGCCACGTTGTTAATGAGTTCCATAATAAGTACGGTTTTGCCTACACCGGCTCCGCCGAACAGACCTACTTTTCCCCCTTTCATATATGGGGCAATCAGATCAATAACTTTAATACCGGTTTCAAAAATTTCCGGGGTTGGGTTTTGGTCCTCTAAGGTCGGCGGGTCGCGGTGAATAGGCATATTCATAGCGGCCTTGATATCGCCTTTGTGGTCCTGCGCCTTGCCCAGCACGTTCATCAAACGGCCCAGGCACGCTTCCCCCACCGGCACGGACAGAGGCCCTTCGGTATCCACGGCTTTGGCTCCGCGTTGGAGACCGTCGGTACTTTCCAAAGATACGCAGCGCACAATCCCGTCGCCCATTTGCTGGGCCACTTCGGCCACAATCTTTTTCCCGCCGTCCATTTCTATTTCAATGGCGTTCTCAATAGCGGGGAGATGGTCTTGTTCAAACTGCACGTCCACCGCCGCGCCAATGATTTGAATTACTTTTCCAGTCTTCATATGGTTTCCTGTATTGTAGAATTAACTGTTCAGGGCTTCGGCCCCGTTCACAATATCCAAAATTTCGTTCGTAATGCTGGCCTGGCGCACCTTGTTGAGTTTTACACCCAACGCAGCAACCAGTTCCCCGGCATTTTTGCTGGCGGCGTCCATTGCGTTCATAGTAGCGGCCAAGTTGGCTGCCTGCGATTCCAGCAGCATACGGTACATATTGGCCTTTACCAAACGGGGCACCAAAAGTTTAAAAATTTCCAGCATACCCGGTTCAAATAAAAAGTCGCTTTCATCTTTTTTATTTTCCGTGGCTTCAAAATGGAAGGGTAAGAACTTCTGCTCTACCAAATTTTGGCTGGCCAGGGATTTAAAGTCGTTGTAAATCAGCGTTACGGAGCCGAGGTTTTGCTCAAAATACGTTTTGAGCACCGCTTCGCCCAACAGTTCAGCGTGCGCGTAAGATACCTTAGGAAAGATACCTACGCTTTCATATACCAAATGCAGGTTCGGCATTTTCAAGCGCGCCAAAAAATCACGCCCTTTTTTACCTACGGCAAAAACAAAGACTTCCTTGTCCTGGTTTGCCTTTAAAAAGTGCAGTGCGCTGCGCAGAATAACGGCATTAAACGAACCCGCCAGCCCTTTATCACCCGTAATGACGAGGAGCCCGACTTTCTTCGGGTTCCCCGTCTTGTTGATAAAAAAGCGTCCTGCCCAACTTTCTGCCGCGTCATCCGGCTGCGGCATAGCCAAAATATCCTGCTTTAAATCGTCCACCATTTGATACATTTTTTTGGCGAACGGACGGGCGGCGGTCATCGCATCCTGCGCACGGCGTATGCGGGCGTTAGAAATCATCTTCATCGTCTGCATAATCTGCTGCGTGGATTTGATGGCTTTAATATTTTGCCGTATGTCCCTTAACGATTCCATAGCGGTTCCTTATTTGTTGCGGCCTTCCAAAATGGACACATAATCCGCAATACCCGCTTCCAACGAGTAGTCCGGCTCGTAGCCCAATTTTTCTTTGGATTTGGTAATATCCGCCTGGGTTTTTAACTGGAAGAACGGATACGGATTATCAATGTATTCCGGTTCCAAGTTAGTGCCCAGTTCTTTGTTTAAGCATTTGATAATGTCGTTATAATCGCGCGGAATACCCGTAGCGGCATTGTAAACGCCTGTTTCTTTGCCGTTATTCAAGGCGCAAAGGTTGATTTTAACGATATCCTTTACATACACAAAGTCGCGCATTTGCTCGCCGTGTTTGAACACGCGCGGGCGTTTGCCGGCCTTCATCTGGTTGTATAACTGATAGACCATACTGGCCATTTTGCCCTTAAAATATTCGCCGGGACCATATACGTTAAAATAACGCAAACCGATAATCTTCATATCATTATTATCGTCGGCAAATTGGCGGGCTACATTATCCATAATGGCCTTAGAAAAGCCATAGACGTTTTCCGGGTGTGTGGGCTGCGTTTCCACATTGGGAACAGGCCCGTTGCCGTAAGTGGCCGCAGAAGAAGCGTAAATAACCTTTTTAATCTCGTTATCCGCCGCAAAAGCGAGTAAATTCTTGAACGCTTCCACATTTTGTTCCATCATCGCTTTCTGGTCCATAACCGTCGTATCGGTGATGGCCGCTTCGTGGAAAATGGCGTCAAAATACATATCGGTCGGCATATATTCAAACAAGTCAGCCGTAATGACGTCGCCCTTAAAACCGATTAAGTTTTTGAAATGTCCGTTTTTGGAAAAATCGTCCAATACGGTGACTTCGTGTCCCTGGGCTTCCAGCGTTTTAGCAATGTTACTGCCGATAAATCCGGCACCGCCGGTAACCAGGTATTTTTTCTTGGTTTTAGCGTCCATTTATTTCTCCTGTTGTGAGGGTTTAAAAACCGTTTTAAAAGCATCTAACGCGCTGACCATTTTTTCTTCCACTTCTTGGGTCAGTTCCACAGAGGCATTGAGCATATCCAGCACGTCCTTGCGTTCGGCGCGGGCATAGGCGAGGAGTTGTTTTTCGTACTCCAACACGTCGCTTACTTCCACCGTGTCCAAATAGCCGTGAGTCCCCGCGTAGAGGACCAACACTTCTTCGCCTACTTTCATAGGAGAATACTGGTTCTGCTTTAACAGTTCCGTCATACGTTTACCGCGGGCAATTTGGCGTTGGGATTCTTTATCCAGTTCGGAACCGAATTGGGCAAAGCCTTCCAATTCTTGATACTGGGATAAGTCAATACGCAGTGTACCGGCCACTTTGCGCATTGTTTTGCGCTGGGCCGAACCACCCACGCGGGATACGGACAAACCGACGTTAATAGCCGGCTTAATACCGCTTAAAAACAGGCTGCTTTCCAAGTAAATCTGTCCGTCGGTAATAGAAATTACGTTGGTTGGAATATACGCGGAAACGTCGTTGGCCTGCGTTTCAATAATAGGCAAAGCGGTAATGGAACCGCCGCCGTTTTCTTTGGAAAGTTTGCAAGCACGTTCCAACAAGCGGGAATGCAAGTAAAATACGTCGCCGGGGTAGGCTTCGCGGCCTGGCGGACGGCGCAACAGCAAGGACATCTGGCGATATGCCTGCGCGTGTTTAGACAAATCGTCATACACAATAAGCACATCTTTGCCCTGCCACATAAAATATTCGCCGATAGCGCAACCTGCGTATGGGGCGATATACAAAAGGGAGGCCGGGTCCGAAGCGGTGGCGGACACTACAATCGTATAGTCCATAGCCCCAAAATCGGTCAAAGTTTTGACCACTTGGGCCACCGTGCTCTGTTTTTGGCCGACAGCCACATAAATACAGATGCAGCGCTCGGAAGCGGGAATATTCTTTTGGTTGATAATAGCGTCCACCGCAATAGCGGTTTTACCCGTTTGGCGGTCGCCGATAATCAGTTCGCGCTGGCCTTTGCCAATCGGCACCATTGCGTCAATGGCTTTGATACCGGTTTGGAGCGGCTGTTTAACGGGCTGACGGTCAATAATACCGGGGGCTACAATGTCCAGCGGCATATTTTTATCGGTTTTTACCGCACCCTTGCCGTCCAATGCGTTGCCGAGCGGGTCCACCACGCGGCCAATCATATCTGCGCCTACGGGAATACTGATAACTTCGCCGGTGCGTTTAACGGTACCGCCTTCGTGAACCAAATGGTCCGGCCCCATCAGCACGCAGCCGACGTTGTCGTATTCCAGGTTCAGCGCCATACCTTTTACCCCGTTGCCGAAGTCCACCAATTCCGATGCTTTTACGTTGTTTAACCCGTGTACGCGGGCGATACCGTCCCCTACCTGGATAACGGTACCTACTTCGTTTACATCAGCAGACGCGTCAAAATGTTCAATTTTTTCTTTAATGATATTGGTTATTTCTTCTGGTCTGATTGCCATATAATTACCATTGTTACTGTGCGAGTTCCGCCTGCAACTTGGCTAAACGCCCTTGCAGGCTGCCGTCTATCAGTTCTCCCCGGCACCAAATTTGGAGTCCGCCCAAAAGAGCCGGGTCCGTTTTAAAAATCGCTTTAACCTCTCCGCCGTAACGCGCGGAAAGAGCTTCTTCGGTCTGGCGTTGCTGGGTTTCGTTTAAGGTGCGGGCGGAAACAACTTCCGCGCGCAAAATACCCAACCGTTCGTCTAACAGTTCTTCCACGCGGCGGACGACGGCGTCCAACAGCGCGTAACGCTTGGCATCCAGCAGTACTTCCACAAACGAAGCGGCTTCCGGCAATGCGGCAAGAGCGGCCTTGACGGTTTGTTTTTTCTCTTCGGTGGAAATACGCGGGCTGGACATATACGTTTGCACGCCTGCCAATGCTTGGGTAGCCAGCCGGAGGGATTCCGCCCGCCGGGAGGCATCCTCGTTGGTGGCGCTTAATGCGTTGTAGGCGGCCGCGTAACGCTGCACCGCAATTCTGTCTGAACTGTTCATATTACTTCGCCTTTACTTCTGCCAGTACGCGGTCCACCACGGCTTTGGCAGCGTCTTCGTTCAACTGCTGTTCAATTACCTTGGAAGCAGCCAGCACGCTCACGCGGGCAATTTCGCCGCGCACGTCCGAAAGCGCTTTGTTCTTTTCGGCTTCAATTTGCGCCTTGGCCTGTTCTGCCAGGCGTTCGGACTGCTCTTTGGCCGCAGCCAAGAGTTGTTCTTTTTGCGTTTCGCCCATTTTTACGGCTTCGGCCATTTTTTTAGCGGCTTCATCGGCAATTTGGGCTAATTTTTCGTCCAGTTCGCTTTTGATTTTTTCCGCGGCCTCGCGCGCTTGTTGGGCTTGCAGTTTATCCTGCGCTATTTGCTGTTCGCGCGATTCCAACGCACCAATGATGCGGTTCCACGCAAATTTTTTAAGCAAATAAACGAGCAGCAAAAAATTGCAGACCGTCAAAGCGAGTACGCCGTAATCAGGCTTCAATAAATCTTCCATAGATTACTCTTTTATGTTTATTTCATTACCATCGTGAGCAAGCAGATAACCAAGCCCAACATAGCGGCACCTTCCAACAACGCGGCGATAATAATCATCGTGGTGCGCAGGTCGGAACCGGCTTCCGGTTGGCGGGCGGTACCTTCCAAAGCGGCGGTGCCGATTTTACCCAAACCAAGCCCCGCACCAATGACGGTAAGTCCAGCGCCGATACCGGCGGCAATATATTTAAGTGCTACGAGTTCCATAAGTTTTTCTCCTTTGGGGTAATCCCCTTGATAGATTTTTCAAATTAATGCGTATGAATGACCGATCCTGCAAAAATAGCCGTCAGCAACGTAAACACATACGCCTGTAAAAACGCTACCAACAGTTCCAAACACGTCATAAAAATTTCCAAACACATCGCCGGCACAAGTGCCCCGGCACCTGCCGCAACGTGCATTTGCCCGACAATAAAAATAATCAAAAGCAAGCAAATCAATACCATATGGCCCGATAGCATATTGGCAAATAAACGAATAGCCAACACGCATACCTTGATAACCAAACTGACAACTTCCAACGGGAAAATAAGAGGTACCAGCCAGCCGGGCGTGCCGGAAGGAACAAACCCTTTTAAAAACCCGATAATTCCGTGAAATTTAAGCCCGCTATACAAGATAAGCCCGCCCGAACACAAGGCTAAGGCGGCCGTAACGGAAATATTAGAAGTAGCGGTCTTCATTTCCGGAATCATACCCGCTAAGTTTACAAACAAAATAAACAAAAACAGCGTGCAGAAATACGGCAGAAAATTTTTGCCCTCTTTACCCATATTGGGTAAAACCATACCATCGCGGATGAACAACACATATTCTTCGGCTAAGGCCGTAAGCAAACGGCCGGAACGGCTTTGGCGGGCGCGGGAAATCCAGCACAACACGCCAAACAACACTACACTTACCGCCAAAATAGTCACGCTATGCGTGGTAAGCGGAATACGAAAACCACCCAGGGCTACACCCCAATCGTGGTCCAAAATATGATGAGAAATTATTTCAGCTACGTCCATCTTTTTTATCTGCCTTTTTTAAAGTTGCGGCGTCCTTTTGCATCTGTTTGGCCGAACGCACAATTTGGTAAAAGCCCAATGCAAACCCGGCTATTACGCCCCCGATTAAACACCACGGGCTTGTGTTCATTTTTATATCCAGCCGGTATCCTACATAAGCGCCTAAAATTTCCGACACGGCAAACTCCAAGCCTAACGTCGTAATTTGTAAATGGTCCTGTTGGGTAAAAGGTCCAAGCGCCATAAGTATCCCCCGGTTTATTTACCGGGCGGTAAGTACACTTAATATTATAAAACAATTTGGGCAAAAAATCTACCGCTTTAAGTCGTACAACCGCCGCCTATTAGTATTGTATTAAATTTATCAACCCCGCGCACTTTTTTAAGCGAATAAAAAACCCCGCGTAAAACAGCAAGCGGGGATTTTATACAAATTGCACTTTCTTACACCGTATAAGTGAAGATTTTGCTTTCGTAGGGTTTCAAGTCCACTACATAACCTTGGGAAAGCATTTCCGGCGAAACAGTTACCTTTTCACCCGTAAACTCCTCGGTTACCTGGCTGTTGGGACCATAGACCCCTTTTAAATGCAGGCGGCCTTTGGCAGGAGCATTACTGTAATTGATAACCACCATTTTGCCGGTGTTCATTTGTTTCCATTGCCAAGACAAAATATTGCGGAAACTGTTGTTCCCCATTTCGGCCGGAGTTACATCCCGCAAAGACCATTGTCCGCCGTGAAAGGCCGGAGCGGAGGCGATTTGCAACAACCGCATATAATAGGCTTTTACTTCGGCATTTTCCGTAAAGGTATCGTTGATATATTGGATAGGCATACGCGCCGGGCGGCCCAAAATTTGAAAATAATGGAACATCCGCGCGCCGGGCAGCGTAGCGATAATCGTACCGGCTGCCAAAGATTTTTCCTTACCAAACGCCTTTAAACTTTCTTCTTCATCGTGGTTAGCGATAAAGCGGATGGAACGCATTTGGAACAAATGCTCCGCGCCCAAGTGGCCCTTGATATCCTCGGCATTAGAAAAACGCAAACGGTCGTAGAGAACTTTATCGTATGTATAATCAAAGCCCATTTCCTGGATATCCCACTCTAATCCCCAATACACTTCGGCAATGAACGTAAACTCCGGGTGTTTTTCACGCACGCTGTCTAAGGCTTGGCGCCAAAATTCTTCTTTGGGCAAATCGCTGCCGATAAATTCCCACCAAGTATCCCGATGGACTTTATTGAGCAGCAGCATTGCCATATCACAACGCACACCGTCGCACATATCGGCTACGCGCAACAAGTTTTGCAACATAAAGGCCCGCGTTTTTGGATTAAAATAATTCAGTTGCGCCGTATCGGTCCACGGAGCAAAATACGGGTCGCGCCCGTGGGCAATATATACCCCGTCCGGATTTTTAAAGAACCAATCCGGATGTGATTTGGGCGCATTTTTACCGGTATTAATATACAAATCGGGTTGCGCGGTAATCATCGGGCTGTCAATAGCCGTATGGTTACCGACAAAGTCTAAAAGCAGACAAACACCGCGCTCGTTTAATTTACGGCGCACGGTACGCAAGGCTTCGTCCCCGCCCAACGACGGATTAACCGTGTACTCATATACGGCATACGGAGAAGCCGTGATATCCTCCGGCTTAAAATCCGGCTTAATGGCACGGATTTGCGCTTGGATATCCTTATGCTCGCGCGCAATTTTTTCTGCCGCCGGGCTTAATTTCCATACCCCCATCAGCCAAACAGCATCAAAGCCCGCATCTTTGATTTTATCCCATTGTTCATCCGGAATATTTGCCAAAGTTACAGGCCGGTTTAATTGCGTTTCCAGCCGTTTTAACCAGGAACGCGTATTTATTTCTAAAATATGCGGATTTGTCCTCATAATAGATTTCCCCTCTTACTTTTATAGCACTTTCGCGCCCGCTTGTAAACACCTTGCCGAGCCTGCGGACAGCCACGCTATACCCCAAATAATAATTAATGGAGCCACGCTGTTACTGTTGTGATGCCCCCTTATAAAACAACCCGTAAGAAAACTCCTTTAACACGCAAAAACCCCGGCAGAAATTTGTTCTGCCGGGGTTTTGTAATCTAGTCCGTTAGCGGATTATTTTTCGTCCGTTGCGGATTCTTCCTCGTCTTTTACGACAGGAGCAATACGGGCAATTTTGTCGCCTTCGTCCATTTTGGCCAGCGTAACCCCTTGGGAGTTGCGGCTGACGGAACGGATATCGGCACAGCGGACGCGGATGGTCATACCCTTTTCGGTTACAATCATCAAGTCTTTCGTTTCGTCCACCAATTTAATGCCCACTACCGAGCCGTTGCGCGCACTGGTTTTAATGGTAATCACACCCATACCGCCGCGGTTTTGGCGTTTATATTCGCTAAATTCCGTGCGTTTACCAAAGCCGTTTTCACATACGGAAAGCACGTCGGGCTGCGGTTCGTCATTGGGGGCTTGTTCCATACCCACCACTACATCGCCGGCGCCCAAGTTAATGGCGCGCACACCCTTAGCCGGGCGGCCCATACAACGCACTTGGTTTTCGTCAAAGCGGATAGATTTGCCGTTTTTAGTAGCCACTAAAATATCCGATTTACCGTGCGTCGTTTGTACACCGACAAGCACGTCGCCTTCTTCCAACCCGATAGCAATAATACCGGAGCGGCGGATATTGGCAAACTCGCTTAATTCCACACGTTTAATGGTGCCCAAGCGGGTGCACATGGTTAGATAAGTATTTTCACAATGTTCTTTGTCAAACGTTTCAATCGCGGTGGCGGCGGTTACTTTTTCCTCGCCCGTCAGTTGCAACAGGTTGACAATAGCCTTACCCTTGGACATACGGTTTCCTTCGGGAATTTCAAAAGCGCGTAATGCAAACACACGGCCGCGGTTGGTGAACATCAAAATAGTGGCGTGGGAAGACGTTACAAAGAGGTGTTCCATAAAGTCTTCCTCTTTCGTCTTACTGCCGATAATGCCCTTGCCGCCGCGGTTCTGGCTCTTGTAAGTGGAGAGCGGAATGCGTTTGGCATAGCCGTCGTTAGAAATGGTAATGACTACATCTTCCTTCTCAATTAAATCTTCCATAGAGAAGTCCGTCATATCCGGGCCGATTTCGGTGCGGCGCGGGTCGTTGTAGTCTTTTTTCAACTGCGTAAGTTCTTCTACGATAATATCCAAAATACGCTGCGGGTTACCCAAAATATCCTGCAATTCCGCAATCAGTTTAAGCAGGTCCTTGCGTTCGTTTTCAATAGCAAGCGCGGACAGTTGCGTCAACTGGTGTAAGCGCATATCCAAAATAGCCTGCGCCTGCACTTCGGACAAGGTAAAGCGCTGCATTAACGTAAATTTGGCTTCGGTCGGGTCCTTGGCTTTGCGGATAATGGCGACGACTTCGTCCATATTGGCAATAGCCACGAGTAAACCGTTCAAAACGTGTTCACGTCTTTGCGCTTTATTTAAATCAAATTTTGTGCGGTTGGTAATAACCTCTTGGCGGTGTTTTACATAGGCCTTCATTACTTCTTTAAGCGACAGCACGCGCGGGCGGCCGTCCACAATCGCCAACATATTGACCGGGAAAGAGGTTTGCAACTGGGTATGCTTAAAGAGGTGGTTCAACACCACTTGGGCATTTCCGTCACGTTTTACCTCAATCACCAGGCGCATACCGCGTCTGTCCGACTCGTCGCGGATATCGGAAATATCGGTAACTTTTTTATCGCGCACCAAATCGACAATGCTTTCAATAAGAGCCGTTTTGTTTACCTGATACGGAATAGCCGTTACGATAATGGCTTCGCGGCCGTTTTTGCGTTCTTCAATTTCCGTAGTGGCTTGTACTTTTACGCTGCCGTGGCCTGTTTCAAAATATTCATAAATACCTTTCGTTCCGCGGATAATAGCACCCGTGGGAAAGTCAGGCCCCTTGATAATCTTCATCATTTCCTTGGTGGAAATATCGGGGTTTTGGATGTAAGCAATAATGCCGTCGCAGACTTCGCCCAAGTTATGCGTAGGAATATTGGTAGCCATACCTACGGCAATACCGGCAGAACCGTTGACGAGCAAAGCCGGAAGTTTGGCCGGCAATACGGAGGGTTCCATTAAAGAGCCGTCATAGTTGGGAATCATTTTGACGGTATCTTTATCCAAGTCCCCCAGCATTTCTTCGGAAATGCGTTGCAGGCGGCACTCGGTATAACGCATAGCGGCGGCGGAGTCCCCGTCAATAGAACCAAAGTTACCCTGACCGTCAATTAAAGGTTTGCGCAGGGAAAAATCCTGCACCATACGAACGAGCGTATCATATACGGCGGTATCACCGTGCGGGTGATATTTACCGAGTACATCACCTACTACACGGGCAGATTTCTTATAGGCTTTATTGTATTTTAAGCCCATTTCGTTCATAGAATACAACACACGGCGGTGTACCGGCTTCAAACCGTCGCGTACGTCAGGCAAAGCACGTCCTACAATTACGCTCATAGCGTAATCAATGTAATAAGAACGCATTTCGCCCGCTATATCGCGCTGCTGAATATTGCCAAACAAGTCCACATTTGTATTTTGGGCTTGGGGCTGGTTGTTCATTTCTTCGCTCATTTAAAAATATCTCCTGTTACGGATTAAATCTGTTGGGGCGTTTAACGCCCCGTATATTAAATATCCAAGTTCTTTACTTCCAAGGCGTGCGATTGAATAAAGTCGCGGCGCGGCTCCACTTTATCGCCCATCAACATTGTAAACGCCTGTTCGGTGTCGGCAGCGTCGTTGATTTTTACCTGGATAAGTTTGCGTTTAGCAGGGTCCATAGTGGTTTCCCACAACTGTTCGGGGTTCATTTCACCCAAACCTTTGTAGCGCTGAATCGTAGCACCGGAGGAAGCGGCTTCCTTCACCGCGTGCAAGAGTTCAGCCAAACTATAAACCAAGGCATCTGTTTTGCCGTTGTTTACTTTAAACAAGGGATTGATACGTTCTTTTTCATTTTCAATCACCGGGTATTGGGCAAACGTAAAGCCAAAAACTTCCATCTTCTTTTCGGAGGCTAATAATTTGCCAAATTCAAACAGGCTCTGGTGTTCGGGCACGAGCGAATCTGTGTTGACGGTGGCAATATCCACACCGTCGGCAGCCAATTCCTCGCGTTTTTCCTGCATATACTGTTCCTCGTATTCGCGGTATTCCTGTTCCGTATAGAAATAGCGGAAACCGCCGCTTCTTAACGGAATGCGGTACACCGGCACCTTGCCTTCGGCGAGGAACGCCATAAAGTCAGCAAGCGTAATGTTTTTAATTTCCAGTTTAGCAAGGATATCTTCCACATCACGCAAGATTTTAAGTAAATCGCGCAACTGGTCGCCGGATAAGGCTTCCTGTTTTTTCATATCTGTAACCGTAACAGTAGCAAGCCCCTCTTTCATCAACCATTGTTGCATTTGGTCTTCTGTTTGCAAATATTGTTCCACTTTGCCTTTTTTAACCTTATACAAAGGCGGTTGGGCCAAATAAATGTGTCCGTTTTCAATAAGCGGCTTTAACTGGCGGTAGAAGAACGTCAAAAGCAAGGTAGAAATGTGCTGTCCGTCCACATCAGCATCAGCCATTAGAATAATTTTGTGGTAGCGGAGTTTGGAAAGGTCAAATCCCCCCTCCCCTTCGCCTACCCCCGTACCGACAGCGGCAATTAAGTCGCGCACGGTATCGCTGGATAAAATCTTCACGAGCGGGGCTTTTTCCACGTTCAAAATTTTACCGCGAAGCGGCAAAATAGCCTGGAATACGCGGTCGCGCCCTTGTTTGGCGGAACCACCGGCGGAGTCCCCTTCTACGAGGAAAAGTTCGCATTTGGCGGAATCTCTTTCCTGGCAATCGGCGAGTTTACCCGGCAAGCCGCCGCCTTCTAACGCACCTTTGCGGCGGGTTAAATCGCGGGCCTTTCTGGCGGCTTCACGCGCCACTGCGGCACCGACACATTTTTCACAAATAGCGCGAGCCGTTTTGGGGTTTTCTTCAAAAAACGTAGAAAGCGTATCGCTCACGACGGAACGGACAATACCTTCCACTTCCGAGTTTCCCAATTTGGTTTTGGTCTGCCCTTCAAACTGCGGGTGAGGAATTTTAACAGACAAAACAGCCGTTAAACCTTCTTTAATATCATCCCCGCCCACAGAAATATCTTTGTGTTTGGAAAGGTTATTACTCTTGATATATTCATTAATCAAACGTGTAAGAGAGGAGCGGAAACCGCTTAAATGCGTACCGCCTTCCACGGTGTGAATATTATTCACAAACGAAAACACGTTTTCAGAATAACTTTCGTTATACTGGATAGCAAAGGAAATATAGTTATCCCCCACCTCTTTGGTTAAGTAAATAGGTTCCGGGTTAATAACGGTTTTGTTTGTGTTTAAATACTTAACAAACTGGGAAATTCCGCCTTCATAGTGGAAGGTAACGGTTTGGTTATCCTCTTTGCGTTCATCCGTGTAAACAATTTTGATACCCGCGTTTAAAAATGCCAGTTCGCGCAAACGGTTACCAATTGTTTCATAGGAAAAGGCTACATCGCCGAAGATTTCTTTATCAGCGTGGAAAGTTACTTTTGTACCGTGTTCATCAGTATCGCCGATAACCTTAACAGGTTCAGCCGGTTTACCGCGGTGATAGCACTGGTAGTGGATATGACCGTTGCGGCGGACTTCCACTTCCATAGTTTCGGATAATGCGTTTACGCAGGATACACCCACCCCGTGCAAACCGCCGGATACTTTATAAGCACCGCTGTCAAACTTACCGCCCGCGTGCAAAACGGTCATTACCACTTCCAAGGCGGATTTATTGCGCAGTTTGGCATCTTTGGCGTTCTTCATCAGGTCCACAGGAATACCGCGCCCGTCATCCTGAATAGAGCAGGTCATATCATCTTTAATTGTAACGGTAATGGTAGTGGCCCCGCCGGCTAAAATTTCGTCCACAGAGTTATCCACCACCTCATACACTAAGTGATGAAGCCCGGGAAGCCCCGTAGAGCCAATGTACATAGCCGGACGTTTGCGGACCGCTTCCAATCCTTCTAAAACGGTAATTTTGGAAGAATCGTAATCCTTCTCTTTCTGTTCTTCGGTTGTCATTTACAACTCCTTAATGTAAATACGGCAAATCTATTGTATTTCTATTTTTCCAATCCACGGCTGTTCAAAATGTTTATTCAGTTCTTTGATTAACTGTTGGCGGCGGGCGATTAATTCGTTCTTAGCCACCGAAATTTTAACCTGCACATAGATTGTATCGTCTTTAACGGCCTTTAATACCCAAAATTTGGCTTTATTTCCAATCAACTGATGCCAAACGTGGTCCAAGATCATCAACCTGTTTAAACGGCGGTTTAGGCCGTTAAAACGGTTTTCCAGCTCTGCACTGGAACGCCACTCTTTTTTGGGATTTTGGCCAAACTTCATTAAGCGCGCACCGGCATAATGACGTATTTAAACATTGTATCGCCCACCGGCTCCACTAATACAGGCTGTGAAGCATTTACAAACGAAAAAGAAACTTTTTCCGTGGCGATATTTTTAAGTACATCAATAATATAATCCGGGTTAAAAGCCACATCAAAGGCTTCTTGGGTATATTCTACGGGTAATTCGTCCGTAAAATCCATTTTCTGGGAGTTGGCGGAAATCGTCAAATTGTTATTTTCCAATTTAAATTTAACGAGTGCCCCAAATTCTCCGATACAAAGTTTCGCGCGGCGGGTGGAAGCCAATAAATCCTTGGTAAAAACCTCAAAACCGAGGTTCTTTTTGGTAGGAATTACTTGGTTGTAATTCGGAAAATTGCCTTCAATTAAGCGGGAGATGAAAGTGGTTTCCTTCATCATAAAACTGACTTGGTTGGAAGCCACATTCACTTCAATCATATCATCCTTGCCGGGTTTAGCAATAGCGATATAACGGCAAACTTCGTTTAAAATTTTGGTAGGAATAATGATTTTAAATTCATTACTGCCCGGTAAAGCCGCATGAGAAGCCACAGCCAAGCGGCCGCCGTCCGTGGCGACTACTTCAAACTTTTCGGGTGTGTTATTCCACAAAAGGCCGTTCAAAATATAGCGGGTTTCCTGGGTGGATGCGGAAAATGCTGTCTTGACCACCATATCCTGTAATTCCAAGGGAGATAAGGAAACGCTGTTGGTGCGTTCCACCTCGGGGATAGCCGGATATTCGGACTTGGGAGTACCGATTACCCAAAATTTACTCTTGCCGGATTTGATATGAAATTTATTGTTTTCGTCGGTGTATAAGTTAATTTCTTTATCATCGGGTAAGTTTTTGATGATTTCCGAAAATTCTTTTATCGGTACGGTAATACTGCCTTCTTCTTCCACTTCGGCGTTTAAATAGTGGATAGTGGCCATTTCCATATCGGTACGGACCAACTTTAACTTTCCGGCTTGCGCCTCAATCAAAAAGTTATGCAGGATAGGCAGAGTGGTTCTGGACGAAACACCCGAAGAAACAATCTGTATGCCTTCCAAAAAGGTTGATTTAGTAATATTTATTTTCATATCTTAATCTCTGTTATATGTCCTGTTGATTGCGTGGATAATGTGATTTTACCTATACAACTTGTTTGTGATAATTGTGTATAACCCGGTTTATTTATCCACATCATCCACCGCAAAAAAATTTATGAGCCGTTTTTTAACCTTATTCCCAAGTTATCCACCGGTTATATACTACTTATCCACAGCCTTAATATCCAAAATAATTTGGTTTATTTCGGCTGCAAAAAAGGGATCCGTTTCTATTTTTTCTTTTACCAAGTCGCGCGCGTGGACCACTGTGCTGTGGTCGCGGTTAAATTCCCGCCCGATTTCCGGCAGGGATAAATCCGTCAGTTCCGTGGTTAAAAACATGGCTATCTGGCGCGGCCACGCAATAGACTGGGTTTTGCGCTTGGAATTAAAATCTTCCATTTTTATATTAAAATGTTTGCCTACAATTTTTTTAATGGTATTGACGTTAATAGATAAATCATTGTCGCTTACCAAGATATCGGCCAGCAGTTCCTTGGCAATAGAAATAGTAGGCGTTACGCTGTGCATTCCGCAATAGGCCACCAAACGGAATAAAGAGCCTTCTAATTCGCGGATATTGGTTTGTACACCCTCTGCTATAAAGGCGAGTACATCGTCGCCAATGTCAAAGTTGATACTGTCGCGCTTTTGGCGCAGAATAGCAATACGCGTTTCCAAATTAGGACGTTTTACCTCTACACAAATACCGGAGAGTAAACGCGAGGATAAGCGTTCATCTAATTCCAACTGCTGCGGCGTTCTGTCTGACGACAACACTATTTGTTTATGGCTTTCAAACAGTGCGTTAAAAGTGTAGAAGAATTCTACCTCACTGGCGGATTTGCCGGCTACAAATTGGATATCGTCCATTAAAAAACAATCCAAGGAACGGTATTTTTTGCGGAAACTTTCCGAGGCCTTATTCTGCAAAGCCTCAATATATTCGCTCACAAATTCTTCGCCGGACATATATAATACCTTGGCGTTTGGATTTTCCTTTAAAATTTGGTTTCCGATAGCGTGCAGTAAGTGGGTTTTACCAAGTCCCGGGGAAGAATAAATGACCAAAGGATTATTTTCGCGGTTGCCTAATTTATGAACTACGGCCTCAGCCGCTTTATAAGCAAAACGGTTGGAGGGGGATTCAATAAAATTATCAAACATATAAGCAGAATTTAACCGCGAGGGAAAAGAATTCTTTTTTATCACAGGAGCCGCGGGGGCAGGTGTCGCGGGAATAACATCTTGCGCTGTTTGCACCGCCGGGGCGGGTTCCTGGACGGAAACTTCGTAAACAATGGTAATTTCCGCGCCCAAATGTTTTAAAAAAGCGTCCTTTATAATATGTTCGTAACGCTCGCGAATTGTTTTACCCCAAAATTGGTTGGGCAAAGAAATCGTGAGTATGTTGCCCGCGTAGCCAAATTGGGCCGGGCGGAGCCACATATCGTAAGTATCCTTACCTATAATATTTTCTATATCTTGAAAAACGGGAACTAATTGGGGTGTGTCCTGAAAATTATCCACAGTAAAGCCACCATAAAATAATATATTCTTTATAATACCACTTATTACGGACTCCGTCAAATAAAAATAATTAAAACGTTTAATAATGGGGTTAAAATGCTAAATAAAACGATTTTTAAAATTTCGGCTATATTTCTATTAAAAAGTTGTAAAAGTGGTAAAAACGCGGTTTTTGCCAAAAAACACACTATTAAATAAACTAATCTATTTTTTGGCTTGTGCGGGCGCGGTTCCTTTGTTATGATGCAAAGAAGTATAAAATATGATATATTATTAATAGGAATTATTATTAATAAGGATTTTTTTAATAATGAACTGATTTGCAAAAAATAAAATAACTTCCTATTTTATTACAGATAAAACAGAGGTTATAGTAATCAATAAACAAGGTATAATAACTTATATACAGTTTATTGCAGAAAAAAATAAGATTGGTTACAAAAATACCAAATTTTTATTAGAGGTGCATATGACAAAATTGAACGATATTTATAAATGCGAAACCTGCGGCAATATAGTGGAAGTAGTACACGCGGCGGGGGGAGAACTTTCCTGCTGTGGGCACGCTATGAAACTAATGCAGGCAGGTCTTTCCGACGGAGCGGCTGAAAAGCACGTCCCGGTGATTGAAAAAATTGACGGCGGATACCGCGTAACTGTGGGGAGCGTGGAACACCCGATGCTGGATAACCATTATATTGAGTGGATTGAACTGGTTTGCGAAAAATGCGGCAAGGTTCAGCGCAAATATTTGAAGCCCGGAGAAAAACCGCAGGCTGAATTTAAGAGTGATTCGGATAAAGTAATAGCGCGTGAATATTGCAATTTGCACGGTTTGTGGCAGAAGGAAAATTAATTTAAGGGGAAAAACATAATATGATGCAAGCGGTAAAAATTTCGGAAAAAGTTTATTGGGTGGGGGCGATTGATTGGAATATTCGCGATTTCCACGGTTATTCCACCAAGCGCGGTACGACGTATAATGCTTATTTGGTAATGGGAGAAAAACCCACTCTTATTGATACAGTTAAAAAGGAATTTTACGGCGAAATGATGGAGCGCATACAAAGCGTAATTGACCCGAAAAAAATCAAAATTATTATTTCCAACCACTCGGAAATGGACCACTCCGGCGCTTTACCCCAGGCCGTTAATTATATTGAGCCGGAAGAAGTCTATGTTTCTACAATGGGATTTAAAGACATTACCGAGC
This sequence comes from Candidatus Avelusimicrobium sp., assembly GCF_056976295.1. NCBI lineage: Bacteria > Pseudomonadati > Elusimicrobiota > Elusimicrobia > Elusimicrobiales > Elusimicrobiaceae > Candidatus Avelusimicrobium > Candidatus Avelusimicrobium sp. The sequence goes on along the minus strand of NZ_DBMCTG010000001.1, from coordinate 186,036 downwards.
AATTTCATTGTGATTTGAAGTTAAAAACCGTTAAAACAGGAGACCGTATTGACGTTGGCGGTGATACCATTTCGTTTGTAGAAGCGCGTATGCTGCACTGGCCGGACAGTATGTTTTCGTACTTGGAAAAAGAAAACGTCCTGTTTACTAACGATGTGTTTGGTATGCACTATGCCACAGGAAAACTGTTTGACGACGAAAACGAAGAACGTCTTTGGTTGTATGAAGCGGAAAAATATTATGCCAATATTGTATTGCCTTATTCCGATATTGTTTTGCGTTTTTTGGAGCAAGTTAAACAAATGGGATTGGCTCCGCGTTTAATTGCACCGGACCACGGTTTTGTATGGCGCAAAGACCCGGCTAAAATCGTTAATTTATATGCTAAATGGGCCGCTCAGGCTCCTAAAAATAAGGCTGTTGTTGTTTACGATACTATGTGGGGCAGTACGGAAAAAATGGCTTCTTATATTACCGACGGCCTTCGCGCGGGCGGCACGGAAGTAAAACAACTTTCTATGCACAGCAACCACCGCAGCGATGTGGTTACAGAACTGCTGGACGCAAGTGCGCTGATTATCGGTTCGCCGGTACTTAATAGCCAAATTTTTCCGTCTATGGCGGATATGCTTTGCTACTTAAAAGGCTTGCGCAAAAAAGGTCTTATCGGGGCGGCTTTCGGCTCTTATGGTTGGAGTGGCGCGCCTATTGATGAATTAACTAAAACCTTGGAAGCGATGAAAGTGGAGGTGGTGGCTCCGGCTATTAAATCTCCCTTTGTTCCCGACGAGAAAGTAAAGCAAGCCTGCCGGGATTTAGGCTTACTTATCAGCCAAAAATTGGCCGAAAAAGTAAAATAACGGAGTATTTTATATGGCGGTAAACGACATTAACAAAGGGCTTAATTATATCACGTACGGGCTGTATATTGTTACCACCTGTGAGGGGGAAAAAAAGAACGGGCTTATTGTAAATACCGTTTTTCAGGTAACGGCGGAACCGGCCCAAATGGCTATTTCCGTCAATAAAAATAGCCTTACGCACGATATGATTTTAAAAAGCCGCGTGTTTGCCGCTATGCCGCTTGAACAAAATACACCTTTGCCGTTTATTGGAATTTTCGGTTTCCGCTCGGGGCGGACATTTGATAAATTGGCCAAGGTTCCCTATAAAATGGGTTTTTTGGGGTGCCCTATCGTTGGGGAACATACACTTTCTTATATGGAAGTAGAGGTGAGCCAAACGGTAGATATGGGCACCCATACACTTTTTATTGGGCAGGTAAAGGATGCGGGTGTGTTAAATCCGGAGGGAAAACCTTTGACGTATGATTATTATCATCACGTTATAAAAGGAAAAACGCCTGCGGGTGCTACGCATTTATAAAAAAATGGGAGGAGTAAATTATGGTGAAATATGTTTGCGAAGTTTGCGGTTATGTGTATGACCCGGCGGTGGGCGACCCGGATAACGGAGTCCCGGCCGGAACCAAGTGGGAAGATGTAAAAGAGGACTGGATTTGCCCAGTTTGCGGGGTAGGAAAGGACCAGTTTAAGCCGCAAAATTAAAATTAGGGGCTGTTTTGAAAAAAATGCTTAAATTTTAAGTATTTTTTTCACATAAAAAACGGGCGCATTTTACGGCCCGTTTTTTTGTTCTTTTTACAACCCGCGTACAAGTGTTAAACTTGGTATAATAAGAAATATGAAAATTTTATATGTTATTACTTCAACTGATGTGGGGGGGGCGGAAAAAGCCCTTTTGGAACTATCTGTAAAAACAGCCCAAGTTCACGCTGTGCGGGTGGTCTGTTTAAAACCGCTTGGCCCGGTGGCACAGGAATTAACCAAACATCACATTGAGGTAATAAGCCTAAATATGCGCGGCTATGGTGGGCGGATTATCCAAAAATTAGCGGCGCAGATAAAAGATTTTCAGCCGGATATTGTGCACGCTATGCTCTACCGCGCAATAGAATATGCCCGGGTTGCGTGTGCAGGCAAAAAAGTGAAACTTATTAGCACTCCGCATTTTGACTTATCTAAAAAGATTTTTCCGCTCCGTTGGGCAGATAAACTATTAAAAGATTTAGATACGCTGACTGTGGCAGAATCCTTTTCAACGGCTAGGTATTTAATAGAAAAGCAAAAGTATAATAAAAATAAAGTTTATTTACTTCCAAACGGAGTGGATAAAACTGTTTTTTATGCGGACGAAACACTGCGTGATAAAATGCGGAAAAAGTATGCCTACACCTCGGAGCATATTGTTTTTATAGAAGTGGCCCGATTGACCTCGGTTAAAGATCCTCTGTCTTTATTACAGTCATTTCGTAATGTGGCACGAACGTATAAAAATGCCCGCTTGGTATATGTAGGAGAAGGAAAAAAACGGCCCGAATTAGAAGATTTTATCCGCCAAAATGGCTTGGAGAAAGTGGTATTGCTGGCCGGAGAGCAAGATAATATCAATGAATGGCTGAATATGGCGGACATATTTGTTTTGCCGTCCATAGAAGAATCTTTGCCTTTATCTTTACTGGAATCTATCCAAGTAGGATTGCCTTGCTTAGTTAGTAAAGTAGGCGATATGCCTTTGTGGGTGGAACACGGAAAAAATGGATTTGTTTTTCCATCTAAAGACATTACGCTGTTAAGTTGCTTTATGGCAGAATTGATAAATAATGCACAACTGCGCGAAACAATGAGGGGTAATTCTCTTCAAATTTCCAAGCGGATTGGGCAAAGTTCTCAACAATATCAACAAATTTATCAACAAGTTTTAAACAATAGTTTTCACGTGAAAACAAATTAGGAGTTTTTATGGAACAACGTCTTTTTGCGGTGGCGTGTATTATGTACGCCTTTACGTTATTTACCCGCTATTTAAATAAAAAGAATAAATTAAATTCTAACACATCTTTTGCTTGGTGGCACGCGAGTTTTTTGTTTATTATTTTATCCTGTGCGGTGTATGTTTTAACCTTTGTAATGGGTGGTGGAGCAGGAGAACCCTTAAACTGGCCTAGGCTTGCTTTGGGTTTTGTTTTGGCTTTTGGATGTGGAATATTTGGACTTTTTCAAGGTAAAAAAGCCACAGATGATAAAAGAAAGAAAATAATGAAGGCGGACTTGGAGTGGAGTAATACGGTGTATTTTGCCGGGTTTGTGGCCTCTATTGTAATGTTCTTTTTTATACAGGCTTTTAAAATACCGTCCGCTTCTATGCGTTATACTTTGGTGGAGGGGGATCATTTATTTGTAAATAAAGCCGTTTATGGCTTCCGTGTTCCGTTTACAAAAGTTCGCTTTGGTGCGTATGAACAGATTAAACCGGGGGATATTATTGTTTTTCAATTTCCCGCTAAGGACCGCTCTCAACAAAATTGCGGCGGTAGCCAGTATGGAAAAGATTTTGTTAAGCGCGTAATTGCTATGCCCGGAGATACGGTTCAAATAAAAAACGGTCGTCCGTGGGTGAACGGAAAGGAACTTCCTAAGCAAGATTATGAGGTTTATGAGAATTTAGAACGAGTCCCTTATTTTGAGGTAGATGATAAAGAAGAATATCAGAACTTGTGGGAAGAACATTTATTGGATAATTATTTAGGAATTGAATTGCGTGATTCTTTTGGTCCGGTTGTGGTTCCTGAAAATTCCTATTTTGCTATGGGGGATAATAGAGATAATTCCTGTGATTCCCGTTTTTGGGGTCCCGTTCCGCGCGAAAATATCAAAGGAAAGGCTTGGTTTGTGCATTGGCCGCTTAGCCGTATCCGTTGGATTAAATAACAGTTTTCACGTGAAAACAATAACCTTATATTGCAATTTAACACCAATTAATGTTTAATATATGTATAGAGAAACGGAGGATTTATGGGAGAAATTGTCGTCATTGCCAACCAAAAAGGCGGAGTAGGTAAAACCACCACTTCTATCAACCTTTCTTATGCGTTGGCTTGTTTAAATCAAAATGTGTTGCTTGTAGATTTTGACCCGCAAGGTAACGCCGGTTCTGGCTTGGGGGTAACGGTACAAGACGGCGATAAATCTGTATATCATTTACTTACCAAAACCGCCACATTTGAACAGGTGGTCCGCCAAACATCTAGTGAAATGCTAGATGTATTGCCTGCCTGCAAAGATTTATCCGGTGCTGAGGTGGAACTGGTAAATGTGCGCGGACGCGAAAATATGCTTAAAGATGTCTTGGACCCGCTGCGCGCTATGTATGATTATATTATTATTGATTGTCCTCCTTCTTTGGGCCTTTTAACTTTAAACGCGATGATGGCGGCAGACAGTGTGATTACCCCTGTGCAGTGCGAATATTATGCGTTGGAGGGATTGGCCCACTTTATGAATACGGTGGCCAAAATTAAACAATTTTTGCATCCAAAACTAAAAATGGACGGCGGCCTTTTGACAATGTATGACGCTCGTATGAATTTGTCTAAGCAGGTATTTGCTGAGGTCAGCCGATATTTTGGCGACCAAGTATATAAAACGCCGATTCCGCGTAATATCCGTTTGGCTGAGGCTCCCAGTTTCGGACAATCTATTTTCAATTACGACCCGGCTTGCCGCGGGGCCAATGCGTATATCCAGTTGGCTATTGAATTTTTGGTTCGTCGCGGGGCTGATGCAAGTGCTTATAAAGATTTTAAGATGACGGGCGAACTCCCGGTGAATTACGATTTTGGAGGATAAGATGGTAAGACAGGCATTAGGTAAAGGTTTAGACGCTTTAATTAAACAAACGCAACAAGTGGTTAATATGCCCACCAACGAGGCTGCTGTACAAGTGCAGCAAACCCCGGGGATGAGTGTTACGCGCATTGACGTAAACAAAATTGTTCCCAACCGTTTTCAACCGCGCCGCGTATTTAACGAAGAAAAATTGCAAGAGTTGGCCCAATCTATTAAAGAACACGGACTGACACAGCCTATTGTAGTTGTCTATGATGCGGGCCTGGATAAATACGAAATTGTAGTGGGGGAACGCCGCTTCCGCGCTACCCAGTTGGCCGGATTAAAAGAAATTGATGCTATTGTACACAAACACTTGGGCGACCAGGAAATGTGTGCATTGGCACTAATTGAAAATATCCAGCGCGAAGATCTAAACCCCATTGAAACGGCTCTTGGCTACCGTAATTTGATGAGTAAATTCTATATTACACAGACCGATTTGGCTTCTTATTGCGGTAAATCCAAGGCCGCCATTTCCAATGCGTTGCGCTTGCTGGACTTGGAGCCAGAAATTCAACAGGCCTTACAGGACGGTGCTATTTCCGAAGGGCACGGACGTGCCTTGTTAATGGTTACGGACCCGGCTAAGCGCGAAATGTTGTTTAAAAAAATGCACCATAGCAAAATGTCGGTCCGCCAAGCCGAAGATGCCGCCCGCGCTTTAATGTTTCCGGTAAAAAAAGCCGAAAAAGGAGCCAAGCCGGTGGAAGTGGCTTCCTTTGAAAATGATTTGCAATCTGCATTAGGTACCAAGGTGGAAGTGAAGTACGGCAAAAATATGAAGAAAGGAACGCTCGTTATTCACTATAATTCCTTAGACGAATTGGACAATATTGCAAGCCGCCTTAAAACTAAAATGTTATAGTCCTGCGGGTCCTGCGGACGGCGACTCAATACGCTGGGTAATGATTAGTTGAGCCACACTGTTTTTGCAAGGGCGCGCTCTTATGAACCTATACGCTGGTTGTGTGGTCGCAGTTGGGTAAAACAGCCGATAGGCAAATTCCTTGATGATTAGAGCAACACTGTTTTAGTGTTGCTCTTTTTAATTGTCCTTAACGGCTTTTGGCTGTTTGCTGTCATCCTGGAAAGTAGTAGTCCAGGATCTGTGGTTATTCGAAAAGAGGAAAACGACAGATACTGGACAGCAACCTTCCAGTATGACCTTTTAGATAACAACAATCACTACCCAAGTTGTAGATCCTGAAAACCCTGCGGGCCGCCAATTTAGGATGACTTTTGATTAATAACGCCGTCATCCAGCAGGGTTTTGATAGGGGATTGTTAGAAACAGATTTGTTTTGCTAAAAACACTTAAAAAATAAGGATAATTTTAAAAATCAAGCGTCATAAAGTGTTTTTGCATAAGGGGACGGATATCCTGCTTTATCAAAACAGGGCAACCCATAAAAACTGGATTGCCCTGTAAAGTTTTTGGCGCACACCACGCGCTAAACTAAAACATTCATTTAGATAGTGGAGTCTTTTTCATAAAAAGCACGAATTGTTTCGCACACGCGGCGCACTTGTTCTTCGGTAATTTCCGGGAACATCGGGATAGAGAGGACTTCTTTGGCGGCCTTTTCGGCTTCCGGGTAGTCCTCTGCTTTAAAACCACGGTCCTTATAGGCCGGCTGTTTATAAAGCGGTACCGGATAATACACCGCGCAACCAATATTGTTAGCCTTTAAATAGGCTTGCAATTCGTCGCGTTTTTCCGCACGGATGGTGTAAACATAGTAAGATTGTTCATATCCGGCGGGAGGGGTAGGGGGGAGGACCACAGGCACCCCTTCTAATCCTTCGGCATACCAAGCGGCGGCCTTGCGGCGCTTCTCAGTCCACTCTTCCAAATGCGGCAGTTTGACGCGCAAAATAGCGGCTTGAATTTCGTCCATACGCAAGGTGGACCCTTCCAAATCGTATTCATAGGCCTTGTCTTTGGCGCGTCCGCTGTGGCGCAGAGAGCGGCAGCGGTCCGCAATTTCGTCATCATTGGTGGTTACACAGCCCGCATCTCCGCAGGCACCCAGGTTTTTGCTCGGGTAAAAACTAAAACAACCCGCATCGCCAATGCCGCCAACTTTCACACCGTCTGCCATAGCCAAATGGGCTTGCGCGCAATCTTCAATTACCTTTAAACCGTGTTCATTGGCCAGGTGCATAATAGCATCCATATCGGCCGGATAACCGTAGAGGTGGACGGGCAAAATGGCTTTTGTTTTTTTGGTGATTTTGCGTTCCACGTCCTGTACGTCCAAATTATAGGTGCGCGGGTCAATATCGGCAAACACAAACTTGGCTCCCGTCAAACTGACAGAGGAGGTCGTGGCAATAAAGGTAAAAGGGGTGGTAATTACTTCGTCTCCGGGGCCTATTCCGGCGGCGGCCAGGGCAATTTGAATAGCACTTGCGCCGGACGAGCAAGTAATACAATGTTTCACGCCGATAAGGTCGGCAAATTCTTCTTCAAATTTTTCGGTTTGCGGGCCTAGCAGCCAATGCATAGAGTTTAGGGCTTCCATCGCCGCCGCATTAATTTCCTGCTTCAAACTGTCGTGCTGTTCTTTTAAATTAAACAGCGGAATCGGTTTCATTTCTTCCGTCATAAATTAACGTATCTCCTGTTATTTATATAAACTATACACTTCGGGCATTTCCAGAAGGTCTTTGGTAATATTTTGAAAGTCGTGCCCGGTAAAAGTGGCTACTAAACTAACGTAAAAACGGTTATCCTGTTTGGTAACCTCATTTTTTAAGATAGTTACTTGATGCGCTTCAATTTTTTTGATAATTTGGTTTACGGTGTCCCAAGTGGGGTCGCATACAATGTAAACGGTATCGTAATGTTTGACGAGTTCCACCAGTTTAAGCGTTTTACGCACGCCCAGTTGCACCAGCAAAATGGATACCGCCGAAAGGGAAGCCCAAAAATACTGTCCGTATCCTATCGCCATACCGATAGCGGCTACCAACCAAACGCCTGCGGCAGTGGTTAAGCCGGAAATTTTGTTGCCGTCGCGCCAAATGGAACCTGCACCCAAAAAACCCACGCCTGTTACCACTTGTGCGGCAATACGGCCGGGGTCTCCGCCCTGTTGGCCCATATATTCGGATAAAATCGTAAACAGCATTGCACCCAGACAGATGAGGCAGTTAGTGGCGAAACCGGCGGGCTTATCGTGATATTGGCGTTCCATACCCAACACGCCGCCCAAGATAAGGGATAAAAATACCTTTATAAAAATATCGTCCATATTCTTATCATACAATACCCGGGGTAAAAAAGTAAATAACCCGGGCATAAATAAAAAACCCCGCCGTTTTGCGCGGCGGGGTTTTGCAATAAAACTATTAGAAGCGCCAACCCAATTTGAGCATTACGTTTGTATAGTGGATACGGCTTTTGCCAAAGGCATTTTTAAAGTCGCTGGCGGCTTCTACTAAATAGTAACGGCATTCCACACCAAAGATGGTAGAATCGTCAATATCAAATTCCAAACCGATACCTATCATTTGCGCCAAGTCGGTGCTGTTGGTGGTTAAGTGGGAACCGTCGTCAAATTTTTGGCGGGCAAACATATGGCCCACACCGATACCGAAAGGAACATACAAGCGGGTGGCTTGGGTGGGGAAGAAATTTACGCGCCCGGTAACAAGCCCGGTAGCAATACCTGTGCGGTAGTAGGATTCTTTCCCGCCGGAAATAAAGGTATCGCCGTCACCCAGTTGGGCATAGTTAGCATCTAAACCCAAGGAAAAGACAGGCACCAAGTTGCGGGTAAAACCGATACCGGCGGTCCACCCAGTGGTACCGAGGTCCACTTCCTGTCCGTGGTGGGACCAAGTGTTTTGGGGTAACACCATACCGCCGTAAAATTCTACGCGGGTGGTATTTTGGCGCAAACCATATTCTTGCAAGCCGTAATAGTCCTGCGCAAATACCACAGGGGCGGCTACGAATAAGGCGCATAATAAAAGCAGTTTTTTCATAAGTCTCCTTACTGAATATAAGATAAGTATATTGTAAAAATTTTATAATCCTTTTACAATGTGAATTTGATTTTTTACGGTGGTAAAAGTCCCGTCGGTATTGTCTTGCACTACTTTATCCCATTGGCCGCGGGCGCGCAAAATTTGCTCTGCAATGTCGCGCACCGCCGCATCTCCTCCGTGTCGGGGGGAGGTGTAAAGGGCTAATTTTTTGGCCTCCGGTACGCTGTTGGCTACCGCAAGCGGCAAGCCTACGCGCGACATCATCCCCAGGTCAATGAGGTCATCTCCGATAAAGGCGGTTTCTTCGGGCTTAATATTAAAATGCTCCTGTAAATAGACAAGAGCCTTATGCTTTACAGGCGTGTTGTAAAAGAGGTATTTCATCCCCAGAATTTTCGCCCACCAGGCCAAGGTGTCGCTGGACCCGCGGGAAACAATGCCCGTTTCCACGCCGCAGTAGGTTAAATACATAAGGCCCATACCGTCTAACGATTCAAAATGTTTGATTTCGCGCGTAACGCCGTCTTCGCCTGTAAAAAAACTTAACTGGCTGTTCGTCATCACGCCGTCCACATCTGTAAGCAGCAGTTTTAATTTCTTTGCTTTTTGTATGAAAAGGGGGGATAATTCGTTCATATCATTATTATACCTTTTCGTGGGGCTAAAAATTATATAATACATTTATGAGAAAGTTCTTAACTCTGGCGCTGGCAACTTGTTTGATTGCTTGCGGCTGTACGCCCAAAACGGTTATCAGCAAAACATATGATTTTAACCAAATGGACCGTATCGGTGTAATGGCATTTACAAATGCGCGGCCTGCTTTGCAGGGCGTGGAAAATCTGTTTGCCAAATATTTAATCAGTGCCGGATTTAAGGTAGTAGAGCGCGCCCAACTGGAAAGCGTTTTAAAAGAACATAATATTTCGGTGTCTGGCTATTTGTCGCCCGAAACTACGCGCGAGATAGGCAAGATTTTAGGTGTAGATGTATTGCTTATCGGCGAGGTGAGTTCCTATTCGCCCGCCCGCACGGAATTAACGCTTACCAGCACCCGCCGCACGGAATCCCGCCCGGTTTACAAGCAAGACGTAATGCAACTGCCCGACGGAACATATGTGGGCTATACGCGCAACGTGGGTACGCAATATACACACTCGGCGGAAGTCCGCCCGACGGAATATACCATCAATGCGCGGGTGGGCATTATTGCCAAACTGGTAGATGTGGAAACGGCCGAAATTGTATGGATTGGCTCGGCTGATGAAACCGGTTCCAGCGCGTTGGACGCGGCCGATTATATCGCGCGCGGACTCGTCAAAAGTTTCAGCAAGGAATTGGCCAAAATACAGGAGGCCAAATGACCCGCGTTTCTCATCCGTCTTTGGCGGAACAATCGGCTGTTTGGTTGTTAAAAGCGTTTTTTATGGGCGTGAAAACGCTGTTCGTTTTAGCGGCGCTTACGGTGGGCGCCTTGGTGGCTGGGCAAAGTTCCGTCGCTCCTGTCAGCGTGCATTTATTGACTTCCTACGGAATGGAATATGCCGTTGCCACTTTTAAACCGTACCGTCATTGGTTCCCGGAACCATATTTAATAGAGTTAGAAACTAAATAAGAGGACTTATATGTTAGACATTAAATATATCGTTGCTCATCCTGATGAAGTAAAAAAACGTCTGTCGTTGCGCAAGCCGGAATTGGCCGCGCAAATTGACGGCGTACTGACCAAATATTCTGTTTACAAAACCGTTTTAGCCCGCGTGGAAGAACTGCGCGCCAAACGCAACGAAATGTCTAAATCTATCGGCAAGATTAAAAAGGAACAGGGCGACGAAGCCGCCAAAGAAGCAATGGCCGAAGTGGGCAAGTTAAAGGAAGAAATGGCCGTCAAAGAAGCCGAGTTGGACCCTTTAAAAAAGGAAATTAACGACTTGCTTTTAAGTATCCCGAACTTACCGAACGAAAAAATCCCGGTGGGTGTGAGTGATGCGGATAACCCGGAATATTTGCCCTGCACAATTCCGCTGCCTAAATTTGATTTTAAACCGTTGGACCACCAGTCGGTAGGTGAAAAGTTGGGTATTTTAGATTTTGAAGCCGCCGCCGCCTTATCCGGCAGCCGCTTTGCTTTGTTTAAGGGAGACGGTGCCCGCTTGGAGCGCGCAATCATTGCGTTTATGCTGGATATGCACGCCAAAAAAGGCTATACCGAAATTTTGCCCCCGGTGGTAGTAAACGAAGATATTTTGATTGGTACGGGCCAGTTGCCCAAATTCCGCGAAGATATGTATGAACTGGTGGGCGAACCGAAACAGTTTTTGATTTCTACCGCCGAAATTCCGCTTACGAACTTGAACCGCATCCGCGTGATTCCCGAAGCAGAACTGCCGGTGAAATTGACGGCATACTCTCCGTGTTTCCGCAAGGAATCCGGCACCTATGGTAAAGACACCCGCGGCTTAATCCGCAACCACCAATTTGATAAAGTGGAACTCGTAATGCTTTCCCACCCGGAACACTCTTACCAAATGTTGGAGATTATGGTCTCTGACGCGCAAGAAGTGCTTAAAGAATTGGGCCTGCCCTATCACGTGGTGGAACTGTGCAGCGGGGACATTGGTTTCTCTTCCGCCAAAACGTACGACATTGAGGTCTGGATGCCGAGCGAAAACCGCTTCCGCGAGATTTCCTCCTGCTCCAACTGTCTGGATTTCCAGGCCCGCCGTATGGGGTTGCGTTTCAAAAATGCCCAAGGCAAACAGGAATATGTCCACACCCTTAACGGCAGCGGTTTGGCCGTAGGCCGCACCTTTGCCGCTATTTTGGAAAATTTCCAACAGGCCGACGGCTCTGTGATTATTCCGCAAGCCTTGCGCCCTTACTTCGGCAAAGATAAGATTGAGGCCAAGAAGTAATGAAGAAGTTTTTGCATTTACTGGCGGCGGTATGCCTTTTGGCGTCCGCCGCCGTTTCGTCCCAAGCGGAAATTACGCTCCCGCCGGACGTAATGGCCTATGCCACGGAAGGGATTAACGGCGTATATAGTTTAGATTTTGACACCGCAGATAAAAATATCCAAAAAGTATTTGCCGAATACCCCGATCACCCCTTTGCCCACTTTGGCAACGCAATGATTGCTTGGAGCCGCTACGAATATGAATACGAACTGAGCGACGATAAACAGCGCAAGGTGTTTGAGCAAATTTTGGACGATTCTATCAGCGGTATTAAACGCTGGATTAAAAAGAATCCGGACGATTCCAACGCTTATATGGGTATCGGTGCGCTGTACGGTTTGCGTGCTATGTTTACAATGCGCAACCGCAGTTGGATTACCGCCTATTTCAGCGGCAGGAAGGCAATTAAAAATCTGGAAAAGTCGCTGGAAATAGACCCAACGTATTACGATGCTTATTTCGGTCTGGGCATTTATCAGTATTACGCCGGAACGCTTCCTTCCGTAATTAAAATATTGGCGAAAATCGTCGCCATTAAAGGCAACCCGGACGAAGGAGTAAAACAACTCAACTTGGCGCGCGAAAAGGCGCACTTTACGTCCGACAGTGCCAAACTGATTTTAATTGAAATTCAAAACACGCGGGGCAGTAAATATTATGCCCCGGAAAAATCGTTGCAGTACATCCGCGATTTGCGTGCCAAATATCCCAAAAATCCGCTCATGCACTATGTGGAAATTATCTGCCTGTACGAAACGGGCCATTATAAAGAAGTAACCGAACAGGCCGAAAAATTTTTATCCCTGATTGGCAAAGACCCGTTCTATAAGGATATTTACATTTCCCGCGCTTATACCGCATTGGGCACTTCTCAAATGGCGCAAGGCCATTTTGAAGAAGCCAAAACCTTGTTTGAGCAAGGCCATCAGGCGCTTGAAAAGCAAGAGCCTAGCCGCTGGGGGGTGTGGAACGAATTTAGATTAGGCGAAGTATATGATATCTTGGGCGAGCGCGAAAAAGCAAAAAAGCAGTATCAGTATGTGCTTTCGTTCAAAGACAAATGGGGCTTTGATGATGCCGCCAAGGCTCTCTTAAAAACGCCGTATAATGTGCCGGGAGGCGGGAATGTAGGCCCGTTACCCCCGTTATAAAATGTTTGGTTGCGAGTCTTTTAGCCGCCCTTTTGGGCGGCTTTTTGTGGTTATGAAAAGTATTCCTTTTGGCTTGCTGTAATAATCCAAATGTGTTATACTCTACTTATGTCAGGTTTCCCGCTTGACTAATCAAACAAGGAGAAATCAAATGAGAAAACTAGTAGTTTTAGGAGTGCTTTTGAGTATTTTGTGCGCCTGGCCGACCGCTGCCAAAGCCGATAACTGGGGCATTGGTGTAAAAGTTGGCGTGGGCGAAAATGACCCCAAAACAATGAAAGATATGCAAGATAACGCCGGCTACTACGGTCTAAATTCGGATCTGGAAGAAAACAACGGCGTGTTTGGTTTAGAAGCCTTGTATGAATTTGACTTGAATGACAATGCCGATAAATTGGGTGTCAAATTAGGGTTGGACTTTTTTGGCGAAAACAAATTGGAAGTATCTTCCCCCGCGGGGTCCGGCGCATTAAAGGAAAACTCCTTTTCCGTTCCTTTGACGGTATATTATAAAAAAGATAACGGATTAAAACACTGGAGTCCTTTTGTGGGCGCGGGGCTTTCTTTGTACCGTACGGAATTCAAGGTTGAGGACACCGGCAGCAGCGAAAAAGTCACCAAAAGCAAAGTAGCGCCGCATATTATGGCGGGTGCTGAATATAGATTTTCCCCCTTGTTTGCGCTTGGCTTGGAAGCGAAATATAATTTTGGGGCCAAAATTAAAAAAGACGGAGATGTCCTGTCCGACCATTCCGGTTTTGGTGGCGCGATTACGGGCCGTTTCTACTTTTAGTTATTGATAAATTGTTTTGCACAAGGGCTTGCGCGAGAGTTTTACGCAGGCCCTTTTTTATCGGCATAAACGGGGTTTTTCCGGGCGCAAAAAACCGGGTGCTTGCAACTGCACCCGGTTCATCAAGGATTCAGTAAAAAACCCGCTCTTACGAGCGGGTTTAAATTATTTTTTAACGGACAAATAGCCCATTAAGCGGTAGATTAACTTGGAGACGTTAAACTCCGTAATGGTATCAGCCTTGCGTTGGCAGGCTTCCACTACATCCACCGCCACGATTTTTTTATGTTTAATGACTTCGCGGAACAAGTCCAGCGCTTCATACCACATAAAACCGCCGGGTTGCGGTGTGCCCGTGGCCGGAATAACAGCCGGGTCAAAGCCGTCCACGTCAATAGTGATATAGACGGTATCCGTCAATTTTTCAAGCACTTGTGGAATCAGTTTTTTAATGTCACGGTGTTCGTGCATTAAAAACGTGGTAACCTTGCCCGCATTGCAGTATTGTTTTTCTTCGCTGGCTACGCTGCGGATACCCACCTGTACCACCGGTACCTGACGGCTGGCCGGATAAAGCGCGCAGGCGTGGCTTTTAGGCGTGCCTTCAAAGGTTTCGCGCAAATCGGCGTGAGCGTCAAAGTGCAGGATGCTTAAATTTTTATATTTATCAATATACGGCTGGGCCAGGGCTTGCGTTACCGTGTGTTCACCGCCAATATAAAACGGGATGGCTTTGTATTGCATTAAATTCCGCACGGTTTTATCAATATTTTTAAAAACCGTGTTGGTGGAACCTTTGCAGTTGATGGCGGGTTGGGTGTTGATGCCCAATTCCCAGGTTTCGGTTTTGGTTTCTTCGTCCCACAGTTCAATTTGGGTAGAGGCTTCAATTACGGCAGCCGGCCCCTTGGCGGTACCGTGCCCGTAGCAGACCGTTTTTTCAAACGGCACAGGCACTACCACGAATTTACAAAGGGGCAGAGAACTATATTTGCTCTCTAGCCCCATAAACTTATCGGTTTGTACGTTATCGCTCACAAATATTACCGGAGTTATTTGACAAACACAGCCGCAGCCACTACGGTGGTCCAAAGGCCTTCCACGCAGATGGCGGACTGGGTAATGTTGGTCGTGCGGACGATTTTTCCGCTCATTTTCCAGATTTCTTCTTTCTGGTCCCACGTCGTATTGTTATCAAACTCAATACCCAACGTGGTAGAGAGCATCAAAGCGGCCAAGTCTTCCGCATAGTCGCCGGCCTGTTTATCGGTTTCGCCGAAACTGTGGTGTTCGGAAATATATCCGTGAGTGGTTTTCCCTTCTTTCGGGATAGCCAACCCCACCGAGGCGGAAATCAAGCGGCGGTATTCGTTGCTGGTATTTCTGCTGATTACACAATGCAGAATTTGGCCCGGGTGCAATTCTTGAAGCCCTTTGGAAACGGGCACGGTTTTGCAGCCGGGAGGGAAGATGCTGGACACAGGCACCAAGTTGAAACTGGCAATTTTGGCGTCTCTCAACGCTTCTTCAAAACTGGCCAATTTTTCTTTGTGTCTGCCAATTCCTTTGGTAAGGAATATCTCTTTGGGTACAAACGCTTCGTACATTTTTATTTTTCCACTAATTCCTTGATGTTGAGAATTAATATAATATTAATTATAACAAATAACACTGAAACAAAACACGTTTCTTTATTATTGTTACGGATTTTCTAACCGGCGGTTGCCCGCATAAGGGCAAAACCGCTACAATTAAGAGTGTATTATTTTAATATGAAAAAAACAAAATTACTTTTGGTTACGGCTTTGCTTTTAACCGCGACGGGAGCGTTTTCTATGGCAGATATGTTTAATAAAGACGGTGTTTTACATTTTAATTACCAGGCGCAGGACTTGGCCCCGGCCGAGGCCGAAGCGCGCGTGAAACTGGAAAAAGATTTAGCCGCTTTAATTGCTATCCCGCAAGCGGAACGCACCTTTGAAAATACCATTATGGGCTACGAGCGCGCTTTTGACAATTACGGCAACGCCTTGGGGATGAGCGGATTTTTGTCTTATGTGTCCACGGATAAAAAATTCCGCGATGCCGCCAACGATTTACAAATGCAAATCAGCCAATATATGGTGGACGTAGCCACCCGGCGCGACGTCTATAAAGCCATACGCGAATATACCGATACCAACCCCCGGTTGGATCCGGTGCAGGCAAAACTCGTTAAAGAAATGCTGATCGGGTTTAAAAACAGCGGTATGGATTTAAATGATGCGGACTTGGAAAAATTTAAAGCCTTAAATAAAGAAAAAGCCGAGTACATCATTAAGTTTGATAAAAATATCCAAGAGTACAAAGACCCCTTGGCCGTTACGCAAGAACAGTTGCAAGGATTAGGCGAAGATTATATTCAAAAACTATCCAAAACCGATGACGGAAAATACTTGGTTACGTTAGATTACCCCGACTATGTACCTTTTATGCAAAATGCCGATGACGAACAAGCCCGCAAAGAATTGGAATTTAAATTCAACCGCCGCGGCGGACAGGAAAATGTGGAACTGTTGGAAAAAACACTCACCTTGCGCCGCGAAATTGCCCGCTTGCTCGGTTATAAAAATCACGCCGATCTGCGGTTAGAGGACCGTATGGCCAAAAACCCCAAAACGGTAATGGCCTTTTTGAAAGACTTGCAAAAAAAATTAAAACCTCTTGGCAAAAAAGAAGATAAAGAAATGATTGCCTACAAAAATTCCAAAACAGGCAAAAACAGCCGCACGCTTTACTCGTGGGAGAGCGGCTATTGGAGCAATAAATTCCGCAAGGAAAATTTGGAACTGGACAGCGAAAAAATCAAAGAATATTTTCCTTCCCAGGTAGTGATTGACGGTATGCTTGATTTGTTTGGCGGTGTTTTTGGCATTACCTTTGAACCGGTGGATATTCCCGTATGGCACCCGGACGTAAAGGCCTTTAAAATTAAAGACAAAGCCTCGGGTGAACTGGTGGCCTACTTTTATATGGACCTTTATCCGCGTGAAGGCAAATACAAACACGCAGCCTGCTTTGGCTTGGTAGAGGGGGAGGAAAAGCAGAACGGCACTTACCAAATTCCGTTCGTGGCGATAGTAGCCAATTTAAATAAACCCTCCGGCGATACGCCTTCTTTATTAAAACACAGTGAAGTGGAAACTTTATTTCACGAGTTCGGGCACGTTTTGCATAATGCCTTAACCAAAGCCAAATATTCCTCCTTTTCGGGTACCAGCGTCAGTTGGGACTTTGTAGAAGCCCCCAGCCAAATGTTGGAACGCTGGGCGTGGGATCCGCAGGTGCTTAAAAAAATCAGCAAACACTATAAAACAGGCGAAGCCTTGCCGGATGATTTAATCAAACGGATGATTGCGGCCAAGAATTTCGGCGCGGGCGGAATGTACTTGCGGCAAGATTTTTTTGCCCAGTACGATATGACGCTCCATACGGCGGATACGACGCCAGACACCACCAAACTGTATTTTGAACTAACCAAAAAAATTCGCGGGCTTCCGCTTACAAAAGGCACGATTCCGCAGGCTTCGTTCGGGCATATTATGGGCGGTTATGATGCCGGATATTATGGTTATTTGTGGTCGGAAGTGATTGCCGAGGATTTCTTCGGCGAGTTTAAAAAGAACGGCATTTTTAACCCGGAAACGGGCTTGAAATTCCGCCGTGAAATTTTGGAGAAAGGCGGTACGCTGGACGAAGAAAAAATGGTAGAAAACTTTTTAGGCCGTCCGGCGGACAATAAACCGTTCTTAAAATCTATTGGGTTGGAGAATTTATGAGCGCGGTAATCGGTATTGATGTAGGTGGCTCCACCACTAAAATTGTGGGCTACACGGACGGCGGAAAATTAATTTCCGTTTTAAAAGTAGAAGCGGCCGACCCGTTGACCTCGGCTTACGGCGCGTTGGGTAAATTTATTAACGAAAATAATTTAACGCTGCCGGAAGTAAAGCAAATTATTTTAACGGGTGTCGGCTCCTCCTTGTTTAAAAAAGAGGTGTACGGAATACCCACTTCCAAAGTGGACGAATTTGAAGCCATTGGCCTGGGCGGGCTTGCGCTGTCCGGCAAAAAGGAAGGGCTGATTGTCAGTATGGGTACAGGAACGGCCTTTGTCCGCGCCGGGAAAGACGGCATCCGCCATATCGGCGGCTCAGGTGTGGGCGGCGGCACGGTGCTGGGTTTGTGCAGTAAACTGTGCGGGGCCACCTCGTTTAAAACGGTGGTGGAAATGGCTGCCGGCGGCTCTTTACAGCGGGTAGATTTAAACATCGGCGACATCAGCAAGGGAATAATCCCCACCTTGTCTGCCGATACAACAGCCTCCAATTTTGGCAAAATGGAAGACGGAGCCAGTCATAATGACTTGGCTCTCGGTATTTTAAATATGGCTTTTCAAACTATTGGGATGATGGCTGTTTTTGCCTGCCGCAACGATAGCGTGAAAGACGTAGTTTTAACAGGGACCTTAACCTTGGTTCCGTGCGCAAAAAAAGTATTTAATGCTTTGCACAAAATGCACGGCGTAAACTTTATTATTCCCCAAAATGCCATTTATGCCACGGCAACGGGGGCGGCTCTTTCGTATCTTTATAAAAACGGGACAAAGAATGACGGCAAATAAAAATTCGTACAAAAAATCCAGTTTTGGCCCGGCCTTTTTATTTTTAGAAAAAGCCCGCAGAACAGCCTTGGCCGATTATTACGAATTTTGCCGCTTAATGGACGATATTGCGGACGAACCTGATGTAAAAAATCCGGAAGGGGAACTTTCCTTTTGGAAGGAAGAAGTGTCGCGTATGTATGAAGGAACACCTGTTACAGATTTGGGTCGCCGTTTACAAAAGGATGTCCGCTTCTTTGGTATGTTGCCGGACCGTTTTTTACTTTTAATAGAAGGGATGCAAGCCGATTTAGCGGGCCGTACCTATCAGACCGAACAAGAGTTGGAGTGGTATTTGCTGCGTGTGGCCGTGATTGTGGGGCGTGCGACGTTGGACATTTTGGGCGTAAAGGGCCAGCAGGCCGACCAATTATCCTGGGAATTGGGCAGTGCGGTGCAAATTACCAATATCATCCGCGACGTGGCCGACGATAAAAAACTGGGCCGCGTGTATCTTCCGGCGGAATTGCTTGCCAAATATGGCTTGACGCGCGAGGCTGTTTTGCAGGAAGAAATGCCTCCCAAATTGGCTGGGGTTTTGCGTGAGTTGTCTGCCCGGGCCGAAAAGCATTACCAAAAGGCTTTCAGTTTAATGGGCCTGTTCCCGCGCCTAAAAATGCTGCCGTGTAAAGTAATGGGGTATGTATATTTAAAAAATCTTGCTAAAATAAGAAAAGAAGGTTTTTTAGTATCGGTTCCGGTTAAATTAACCAAGGGCGAAAAATTACGAAGCGTATTTTATGCACTATTCAAAACTATTTTCTAACGGTATTTTAATTGCTTGTTTGCTTACTCCGGTCTCCTCGTTTGCGGCGGATAAAGTGTCTGCTTGTGTGGAGAGCGGCAAAACGCTTTATGCCGCAAAAAATTATACCAAGGCCAAAGAAACCTTTACACGTTGTGTGAAAATGGATGCTTCTAATGTGGATGCCCTGTTGTCTTTGGCGGGAGTGCTTTTAACGCAGGACGATTTGAACGGAGCCGAAAAATATTTTAACGAAGCGTTAAAATATATGAAGCGTAATTCTCCCTATTGGTCTTATGTCTATTCTATGTTAGGGGATATTTCGCTTAAACGCCAGCAGAACGACCAGGCCCTTAAAATGTATTCTAAATCGTTGGAATATAATGCCGCTAATGTAAATTCCTTGGTCGGAAAAGGTGTTATTGTGGAATATCAGGGCGATAAACAGGGCGCGGCGGAATATTACCGCTCGGCGATTGCCGTGGAACCGATGAACTTAATCGCGCGGAAGAGGCTTGTTAATTTGGAGCCGGACTATTTAACCGACGAGGAAATACTGGAAGCGCTGAAACAGCGCTATGCCGTCAAGCCGGAAACGGCCGAACTGACGGATGCGGACAGAGAATTATTTGCCGCAATTCACCGCGACGAACAACGCCAAGGCGTAACGTATTTAAAAAACAAATATCCCAAAATGCCGGGCGAGTATGTGGTAACGCTTAATAAAGGAACGGGTTTTGAGCGGGAAATTTTAACGCTGGACGGCTACAAAGCGCTTGAAAAAAGTATCGGGCAAGACGCGTTTAATGTATTCAACCGCGCGGGTGTAGCGGTGCGGGATATTTATAGCCTGCGCGATATGAAAGGCAACAAAATCTACACGCCCGAAAGCACCTTAACCGACAGCGGTTTTTATGTTTATACCGAAGCCTTAAAAAACCGTAAACGCTTTTTGCTCCCCAGCGAATCCGTTCCGCCAACCCCGGCCTTTTTGGCCCAGTTGGAACAGCGGCAAGAGGACTTGAAAAAGGCGGGCTATATTGAAATTTCCCGCTCCGAAGTAAAAATGTTGGAAAACCAAACCTTGTGTTCCGAGGATACTTTGCGCAAAAATTTGGGACTGTATGTTTTAAATATGTCCAAAAACGAGCGCCGCTATTTTGTCCAAGCCCGCACGTCGGACGATAAGGCGGGGGTGTCTTACTATTATGTAATGTCCTCACGCAAGAAACGCAACCCCAAAGTAAAAGTTCCCTCCAACGCGTTGGTGGAAACTTACGCTCTTTATGGCTACACGCTATGCGCGAGCGACGGCGAACTTATCCAATAAAAGCAGATTTGTTGACATAAAAATCCCCCGGGACTACGCGCCCGGGGGTACTTTTATATATTAAAAACCCCGGGGAAATTGTAAAAAATTCCCCGGGGTTAAAGTTTTATATTTTGCCACAGAATCCGCGCGCATAAGGCGGGCTACTGGCTAATACTTACAAGTTATCTGCCGCGCAACGATTACAGTTCGTTTTGGGCGAGGACTTCTTGCAAGGTTTTGGCAGATTTTTGCAGGTCGGCCGCTTCTTGTTCGTTGATTTCAAACGGAACGTGTGTCTCTACACCGTTTCTGCCCACGATAGCCGGCATACTCAGCGCAATACCCGAAATGCCGTATTGGCCTTTCATTAAAGAAGAAATCGGCAAGATAGATTTTTCGTTGCGCACAATGGCTTCGCAAATGCGGCGCACGGCCATAGCAATACCGTAATAAGTGGCACGTTTGCGTTTGATAATTTCATACGCGCTATTTTTTACCTCATCAGCGATACGCTTCATTGCTTCCTCGTGCTTAAAGAAACCGCGCATTTCGCAGAATTTATTTAATTTAATGCCGGACACGTTGGCGCAACTCCAAGCGGCAATTTCGCTGTCGCCGTGTTCGCCGATAATAAATGCGTGTACGCTGCGGCTGTCCACGTCCAAATGTTGGCCCAAGTTGTATTTCAGACGTGCCGTATCCAACACGGTTCCGGAACCGAATACACGGTTGGCCGGGAAGCCGCTTAATTTAATGGCGACGGTAGTCAAAATATCCACCGGGTTGGCTATGATAAGCAAAATGCCTTTGTAATCAATTTTTTTGATTTCCGGGATAATAGACTTAAAGATAGCAATATTCTTTTTGACAAGGTCCAAGCGGGTTTCGCCAGGTTTTTGGTTGGCTCCCGCCGTAATAATGATAAGGCCGGCATCTTTTAAATTGCTATAATCACCGGCATAGATTTTCATCGGTTTGGCAAACGGCAGGCCGTGGCTGATATCCAGGGCTTCCCCCTCAGCGCGGGCTTTATCGGCATCAATAAGTACCATTTCGGTAAACATACCGCTCTGCATCAAACTAAAAGCGGAGGACGAGCCGACAAATCCGCAGCCAATAATGCCAACTTTGCTAAAATTGATATAATTTGTTTCCATACTTTTACTTCCCCCTTGGGGCTTTTGCCCCGCTGCTATTACTATACAAAATCTGTCTCTCTTATGGCACCATTAAAAAGAATTACTACTTAAAACTCCACGCGTTGCCCATAGTGTTTTCAATAAATTCCAGCAGCCCTTTGTGGAGCAAAATCCGCTTATTGGTGCGGATGCGGTGAACTTTGTCCGGGTGTTCCTTGGAGGGAACCTCCAAATATATTACGGTAGTTCCGCGCGTCATATCCAAATAAGTACGCAACTTTTGCAGATTATTTTTGGAATAGTTTGCCGGAATATGGATGGTAAATTCCTTGGCGATATTGGAAATCAAATCCGTTACGCTGCTGACGCCCTTTAAGTTAAGTTCAATGCGTGCGCTGTCCTCGTCCACCTTAATATCGCCCATAAAGTTCAAAATGGCATTAGGCGCCAATTTGTGCGACATTCCCTCATAGGCCGAAGCAAACGCATTAACCAAAATAGAGCCGGTACAGTCCTCAATCATCATTTGCGCCCACTCTTTCTTTTGTTTGTTTTGACGTTTTTTAAAGAGTGTAATAATGCCTACAATGTTAAGCCGTCCCGCGGCGCGCCCTTCCAAAATATCAATAATCGGTGTACAGCGCAGTTGCTTTAAATAGTTTTGGTATTTAGCAATCGGATGCCCGCTGAAATAAAGGCCCAAGACCTCTTTTTCATACGCGAGTAACTCGCTTTGGGTAAGCGGGTTCGCCTTAACGGTTGGCTTTTTCTTTACGCTTAGCACAGCCGAAAAATCGTCGCCAAACAGGTTGCCCGCATCTTTTTCTTTTTCTTTGGCTACCAGGTGGGCGGTATCCACGGCATTGTCTATATTGGCTAACAGCGTGGCGCGGACGGCTTTGGGATCCTCTCCCGGCATCATAGAGTCCAATGCCCCGGCCTTGGTTAAACTTTCAATTGTTTTCTTGTTGGCTTGGAACAGGTCAATACGGCTGCATAAATCTTCCAACGATTTATAAGGCCCGTCCTTTTTGCGTTCGCTGACAATAGAAAGACACGCTTCTTCCCCTGCGTTTTTAATGGCTTCCAAGGCGTAGCGGATGTATTCCTTGCCGTCAATTTCCTCTACTGAAAATTCCGGCTCGGATTTATTTACGTCCGGCGGAAGGGTGGAAAAACCCATTTTTTTGGCTTCTTCCAAATAGGTAACAATTTTGTTTTCCTTATCGTCGGAACCGATAGCGTTGTGCCCGATTTCGTTGGTCAGGGCCGCGCACATAAATTCAATGGGATAATTGGCTTTTAAATACGCGGTTTGATACGACACCAAACCATATGCAAACGAGTGGGATTTGTTAAAACCGTAGCCTGCAAAGGCCTTCATTTGTTCGTAAATATGCGTAGCGATTTTTTCGGAAATGTTATTCTTTTTACAACCCTCTACAAATTTCTTGCCGAACTTTTCCATTACGTCCAGTTTCTTTTTACCCATAGCCTTACGCAAGGTATCAGCCTCGCCGGGGGTAAAGCCGCCCAATGTTTTGGAAATTTGCATAATCTGCTCCTGATACACCATACAACCGTAGGTGTCTTTGAGGGTTTCTTCCAACATAGGCGTTTCATAGACGATTTTTTCTTGTCCGTTTTTGCGGCGCACGAACATATCCATCATACCTGATTCCATCGGCCCGGGGCGGTAGAGCGCCACCAAGGCGGACACGTCGCTAAATTGGGTCGGCTGCAACTTTTTAATCAGGTCGCGCATACCGCCGCTTTCCAACTGGAAAATGCCCAGCGTTTTGCACGCGCAAAGCATATCGTAGGTTTTTTTATCATCTAACGGAATTTTATTAATATCAAAATTGGGGTCGTGGCGGGCGCGAATCATTTTTTCGGCATTATCAATGACCGTTAAAGTACGCAAACCCAAAAAGTCCATTTTAAGTAACCCTAAATTGGAACACGGCTCCCCTTCAAACTGCGTAGTAATAGAATCACGCGCCCCGCGTGCCAAGGGGACATATTCGGACACGGCATCCTTAGTAATCAGTACCCCTGCGGCGTGGATGCCCGTATGGCGTTTTAATCCTTCAATTTTGCGGGCCATTTCAAAGAGTTTTTTGCTCTGCGGGTTGCGGTCAATTTCGTTTTTAAGTTCGTTGATTTCCAACGCCTTTTCCAATGTCATTTTAGGGTCATTGGGAATCATTTTGGCAATACGGTTGGATTCGGCTACCGGAATTTCCATCGCGCGGGCCACATCTTTTAAGGCCAGTTTGGCTTTCATTGTACCAAAGGTGATAATTTGGGAAACTTTATCGTGTCCGTATTTGCCGCGCACGTAGTCAATTACGCGTTCGCGCCCCGCGTCGGACATATCAATATCCAAGTCGGGCATACTTACGCGGTCCGGGTTCAAAAAGCGTTCAAACAGCAGTTTGTTGACGATAGGGTCCACCCGCGTAATATCCATACTGTACGCAACCAAAGACCCGGCGCCGGAACCGCGCCCCGGCCCTATCGGGATTCCGTTTGCGCGTGCCCAGTTAATAAAGTCCTGTACGATAAGGAAGTAGCAGTCAAAGCCCATTGTAATAATAACATTAAATTCAAACTCCAACTGTTTCCAATAATGCTCTGGCACATTGCCGTTCATTTTTTTGATAAGCCCTTTGCGGCAAATATCTTTAAAATATTCGGCGGAGTTGGGAAACTCTTTGGGAATATCAAAATTCGGCAAAATAAATCCGTGTTTTGGAAATTCCAAATTGCATTTTTCGGCAATTTCCAATGTGTTGGTGCAGGCTTGCGGCGTGTGCGAAAACAGCGCGCACATTTCTTCCGGCGATTTAAAATATAACTCGTGCGACATTTGCAAACGGTTGGGGTCGTTTAATGTCTTGCCCGTAGCAATACAAACCGCCACATCGTGTGCCAGCCAGTCATCCTTTTTGTAATAGTGGCAATCGTTGGTGGCCACTACGGGGATGCCCGTGCGTTTGGCAACATCTTTTAAAAGGGGCAGCGATTCTACTTCCTCCCGTATGCCGTGGTCCATCAGTTCAATGTAATAATTCCCAACTCCAAAGATATCTTGATATTCTTTGGCCAGCGCACAGGCTTTTTCAAAGCCGCCCGGCTCGCGGACATATTGGGATAAAAAACCCTTTAAACAGCCGGATAAACAGAGCAGTCCGCCGCTGTGTTGGGCTAAAATTTCCTTGTCTATGCGCGGGTGGTAATAAAAGCCGTCCACCCAGGCCATAGAGTTTAATTTCATTAAATTGCGGTAGCCCTCGTAGTTGCGGGCCAATAGGGTTAAGTGCCCGGTGCGCGACTTGTCCTTTTCGTTATATTTGCCTTCGGTAATGTAGAACTCGCACCCGATAATAGGCTTGATACCTGCCGCACGGCCTGTGTCGTAAAAGTCCAGCGCGCCGTACATATTTCCGTGGTCGGTCATTGCCATAGCGGGAATACCCTGCGCCGCTAAATCTTGCAAAAATTGCGAAGGTTTATGGTTGGATGAGATGCGCAGCATCCCGTCCAAGAGAGAATATTCCGTGTGGTTGTGCAGTTGTACAAATTCAGCCATAGAGGCAAATCCTTTTAAATGGGCGGACAGATAAACGGTCCGGGCGGGTCCAAATGTTATAAGATATTTATATGAAACATTATAGTAAATTAAAAGAGACAACGATTTCCTCCAAAACACTCTATAAGGGTGTATTGGGTGTAAAGATGGACGAAGTAAAACTGGTTAACGGTAAAACCTCCACCCGGTTGTATTTTGACCACCGCGGAGCAAGCGGTGTGCTGCCGGTAGAGGACGGATATGTCTATTTAGTCCAGCAATACCGCTACCCGATTGGCCAGGTTACCTTGGAAATTCCTGCCGGAAAGCGTGAAGAAAACCAAACTTTTTTGATGTGTGCCGAAGCCGAACTCAAACAAGAAACAGGATTGACGGCTAAAAACCTGCAAGAGGTAATGACGTTTCATCCTTGTAATGCTTTTTCCAACGAAGTGCAGCATTTGTACTTGGCAACGGGGCTGACCCGCGGGGAAGACCAACCGGATGAAGACGAATTTTTGAATTTAGAGCGAATCCCGTTGGATAAAGCCTATCAAATGGTGGAAAATGGCGAAATTACGGATGCCAAAACGGTGATTATGCTCCAATGGTATAGAATACATTTCCCTACTTTTTTTACCGAAAAAAAGTAGCAAAAAACTCGCCGCCCAAAGCGTTATAAAAAACAGAGTTGAACGGATATTTTGATAACTCGCCCTAACAGACTCAAACAAATCAAAATATTTTTCCGTTCAACTCGTTTTTTATCAGCAACGCACGGGCGGCCCAAACAGACTACTGTACAAGTGGGAAAAGGGGTGTTTTTGCCTTATACGCACCAGCCGGACGGGCCAAGACCCGTACGGAGTTTGCTTTTTCGTTTCACGGCGGGTTCAAAGGATTGCCAAAAACAACAAAGGAGGACTCTACTTTTTAGACTTGGTGCCCCCATCATAGGGGTCGCCTAATTCGCGGCGGATAAGTTCGTCAGCCAGGTTTTTGCCCTCGCCGTTGGTTACATCACACAGCAGGCGGAAATATTTATCCCGGCCGCAGTCGGAAAGTGTAATAGGTTTTTGGTCCAAAAACGCTTGGGTAAATTCCTTAGCCATTTGTGCCAATTTCTTTTCTCTGCCCGTTTTGCCCTTGATTTCGGGGGTGTCCACTCCGCGCACGCGCACAGGTACTTTTTCGCAATACACGGCAAGGGAACAGTTTAAATTAATTTTAAACGTGTCCCCGTCATATACCGAGGCAACAGACACATTTCTAAACATTTCCCCGTCCGCCACTTCGCCTGTTTGGGTGAGCGGTTTCCCCTGCTGTTGCATAATGTACAAAACAGCGGTGGCAATAACCGTTGCCCAAAATTTTACCTGCTTGTTGGTCTTGCGTGCGGAGGTTTTTCTTTTACGGGGCATTTATTTCTCCGGAAACAGTACATTTAGCGCACCGGGCTGTATGGTGATTTCCAGTTGGTCTTTGGTTTTGCGGGGTTCGCCGTCAATATGATAAACAATGTCGCCCGGCGAACGGATAACCGCGTGCTTGGCGTGCGTGGTTTCCGTAATACCAAAGGGTCGCCAGTTATCGGTAAAGAAAGACGGTGCTGCCAGGGCAAGTTTCCATTTGGGAGCATCTTGCACGATAACCATATCCAGTTCGCCGTCGCTTAAATTGGCTTTGGGGGCAATTTTAAAGTTACTGCCATATTGGCGTCCGTTGGCAAAAACCAACGTCAGGGGCGATAACGCGCAAGGGGTGCCGTCCAAATCCAACTGTAAGGTTTTAGGCTTGTAAGAAAAAACTGTCTGTGCGCCGATTTTAAAATAAGGCCACATCCCGCGGATTCCTGTTTTCCCCTGCTCCATAAATTTCCAGGCAATTTCGGCTTCAATGCCGACCCCGGCTAAATTTAAAAAGAGTTCCCCGTTAGCGCGGCCCGCATCGCACTTGTGCATTTGGGGGCGTTGCAAACGCATTACGGCTTCTTCAAACAAAAAGGGCATACCCAATTCGCGCGCAAAGCCGTTTCCCGACCCCTTAGGGATTACACCTAATGCCGTATTTGTACCCACCAGCCCGCGTGCGGTTTCGTTGATGGTGCCGTCCCCGCCGATTGCCACCACGGCTTCGTATCCGTTGGCGGCGGCTTCTTGGGCCAGTTCCGTGGCGTGTCCGGCGGACTTAGTCAGGCGCATATCGGCCCCCGGAAAATTGAGTTGGATACATTTTGCCATTGTTTCCAGCCGGTCTTGGTCCAGAAAGGTTTTCCCGCTTTTAGGATTTAAAATAAAAAGAATTTTCATAATTTTTTCAGTTTTTCTTCTTCCGTTTGGCTGTTTTTAATGGTTTCGCACAAGCGTTCGGTTTTTAAGAGGCCGTTGCCTATTTGGGCCACTTTGCTTCCGGCAGATAATACAAATATCATCAGTACCGCAAAAAGACCGAGGTTTGCCAATGTGCTTAAATTTTTCATTGGCAGTAACATAGGCCCGTATTGGGTATTAATTTGCATATCCGCAAATTGCATAACGGGCATTACGGCCCCGCCGTTTACAAACACCTTGTACATCCCGGTTAGGGAGAAAAAAATTAATCCTAATCCGGCGCAAATCAGTAAGTATCCAAAAATTTTGTTCATAGAAAAATTATAACAAAACGGGCAGTAAATCTGTAAGTTTGTCCGTTCAAAAACAGCAACCGCCACGCGGGGAAGCCTCTGTATTTGATATACTTTATTATATATGTATTAAATGCTATGTTAAGAAGGTTTTATGAAAACAAGTACAGAAATCAGAAACGGTTATTTGCAATTTTTTCACTCCAAAGGCCTGCCGGTTATCGCGTCCAGTTCCCTTATCCCCCACTCGGACCCGACACTTCTTTTTACCTCTGCCGGTATGGTTCAATTTAAAGCCAACTTTTTAGGCATTGACGATTCTCTCAAAAATGCCACTACCTGCCAAAAATGCGTACGCACCACGGATATTGACAGTGTAGGTTTTACCGAACGCCATTTGACGTTTTTTGAAATGTTGGGCAACTTTTCTTTTGGGGATTATTTTAAAAAGGAAGCCATTGACTGGGCTTGGGAATATTTAACCAAGACGCTTGGCTTGTCGCCGGACAGACTGTATGTCAGCATCTATAAAGGCGGTATTGCTCCGCGTGACGAAGAAGCCTACAACTTGTGGTTGAAGTATGTGCCCAAAGAACGCATTTTTGAACTGGGCGAAGCGGACAACTTTTGGACGATGGGTTCTACCGGTCCGTGCGGCCCGTGCAGCGAAATTTATTACGATTTCGGCGATAAGGGCTGCAAAAATCCGCATTGTGATATCACCTGTGATTGCGGACGCTTTGTAGAAATTTGGAACATTGTATTTGAAAGTTATAACCGCCAAGAGGACGGGACCTTTAAACCTTTGCCCCACAACAATATTGATACGGGTATGGGTTTGGAACGGTTGTGTATGGCAATGCAAAATGCCAAAAACGTGTTTGAAACGGACCTTTTCACCCCGCTTATCAACCGCGCCAAACAAGATTTGCATATTACGGGAAACACCAAAGAAGAAGTTTCCGCCTTGCGCATTATTGCGGACCACGTAAGAAGTTCCAGTTTTTTGATTGCCGAGGGGATTTTGCCTTCCAATGAGGGCCGCGGGTACATTTTGCGCCGCTTGATTCGCCGCGCCGCCCGTTATGCCAAATTAATGGGCAACGATAAACCCTACCTTTATACGCTGGTGCCCGTGGTAAAGGATATCTTTGCGGGGTTGTATCCGGAAATTGACAAAAATTTATCCCATATCCAAGATGTGCTGAAACTGGAAGAAAGCACTTTCTTAAAAACCTTGGTAAACGGAGAAGAAAAACTATCTGCCTTGCTCTCTTCTTGCGGCAACACCTTGCCCGGCGAAGAGGCTTTCCATTTGCACGAAACCTATGGTTTCCCCTTGGAACTGACCAAGGAAATTGCGGCTTCCAAAGGTATCACTGTGGAAGAAAAAGGTTACGAAAAGGCCAAATCTGCCGCGCAGGAAAAAAGCCGCTCGTATGCGGACGAGTTTACCAAAGACAAAGCCTATATGATGCAGCACGTGGAAACCCACAACCCGGCCACCGTATTTACGGGGTACGATACGTTGACGGACGAGGGCACGGTGTTGATGTTATTAAATGACAAATTTGAACTGACGGACGAAGTAAACGGCGAAGGTTATGCTGTTTTTGACCGCACTCCGTTCTATGCCGAATCCGGCGGACAGGTGGGTGATAAAGGCATTATTTTGGCAGACGGAAAAGAAATTGCCCGCGTGGACGATGTGCAAAAGCCCATCTCTAAGGTGTTCTTACATAAATTTTCCGGCTTGCTGAAAAAAGGCCAAAAGGTTACTCTTGCGGTGAACGCGGCCTTGCGCAAACGCTGTATGGCGAACCATAGCGCAATTCACTTGGTCAATGCGGCCTTGCGTCAGGTATTTGGGCCGTCCGTACATCAAAGCGGTTCTTACGTCTCTCCGGAGCGTTTCCGTTTTGACTATACACTTTCAAAAACCCCGACCGCCGAGGAATTAAACACGGCTTGGGAAATTGCCAATCAAGCCGCCGAAGATGCTCTGCCCGTGGCTTGTGAGGTGCGTCCTCTTGCCGATGCCGAAAAATTAGGTGCGGTAACTTTGCTTGGCGAAACATACGCCGACCCTGCGCGCTTTGTGTTAATGGGTGGCAGTTTTGCTCATCCGGAACAAAAGTACAGTTTGGAACTCTGTGCCGGTACACACGTTAAGAATACGGCGGACGTAATGACGGTTTTGGTGCTTAAAGAAGGTTCTGTTTCCGCCGGAGTGCGCCGCGTAGAAGGTGTGGCGGGATATGCCGCGCTGGACTATTTAAAGAACGTAAACCGCCAGGCCGAAGAATTGTCCGTACGCTTGGAAGTTCCGTCCAAAGATGTTTTTGCCCGCGTTAATGCGATTGCGGACGAATTGAAAGAAGTGAAAAAACGCTACCTGCAATTCCGCGAAAAAACCTTGGCCGCCGGAGGCATTAACGAAATGAGTTTCACGCTGAAAAACGGCACGGTTTTGGTCGTGCGTAATGCCGAAGGAGCCGAGCCGAAGGAATTGCGCAATATTGCCGATACGATTGCACAAAAATATAAGCAAGCATTAATTATTGTAACTTGCGATAAAGAGGGCAAACGTGCGTTTGTTGTTAAGACAGCGGGAAAATTACCTAATACGGATGCTGCTGCGGTTGCCAAGCAAATTGCGGCAGATCTAAACGGCCGCGCGGGAGGACGCGCCGACTTCGCCCAAGGCGGCGGCGAGGCCAAACGCCCGTGGCAAGAGTTTATTGACGGCTTAAAAGGTTCGTTATAAGGCTTTTGCCGGACACTAGCACCGCGAGTTTTCTCTGCGGTTGCCGGTATAGTTCTGTAACCAAACACCCTGGGGTTTCTTTCCCCAGGGTGTTTGTTATGTCCCTGTTATAGTGATTATCCGCCCCCATCATCGTCGTTTGGTATCTGTCGTTTTGTCCTCATCCCCGATAACATTTTTTGGAAACAACGATACAATAGCAGATGCCGACGCGCCAACAAGTGGCGGTTAATTCTTATTGAAGTAAGTTGCCTGCTTTTCTATCCCATAAAAAAACCACCCGTAAGGGTGGTTAAATGGTGGTAGGAATAGGATTCGAACCTATGTAGGGCGTAGCCCGACGGTTTTACAGACCGTTGCTTTTGACCGCTCAGCCATCCTACCGAACAAAACATTAAAAACGCCGGAACTTAAAAGTCCCGGACCGTAGTTATTACTTAAACAACTAGGTACAAATATTATAACAAAAAATTACGTTTCTGTCATTTCTTTATCTATGTATAAAATTATTCTCCGCATAAAAGGTTGCCGTCGGGCCATAAAAGGGGAAAAATTGCTAGAATATCACTATGCAAAAGACTGCCCTTACCCCTTTAATGAAGCAATATTTTGACACGCGGGCCAAATACCCCGATATCGTGTTGTTTTTCCGTCTGGGTGATTTTTACGAAATGTTTGATGACCAGGCGCGCGAAATTAGCGCCCTTTTGGGTCTTACTCTTACTGCGCGCAACGGTATGCCGATGTGTGGTATTCCGTATCACGCGGCCAATAACTATATTGTCCGCTTATTAAATGCGGGAAAAAAAATTGGTATTTGCGAGCAAACCAGTACGGTAATGGACAAAAACACCAAACTGTTTGAACGCAAAGTTATTCGCGTGATTACCCCCGGTACGCTAATGGAAGACACCTTGCTGGATGCCAACCAATCCAATTATTTGGTTTCTGTTATGTCGTTGCCGGCGGGGTGGGCAATGGCGTGCGTGGAGGTTTCCACAGGAGAATTTTGGATAAACCAGAACGATAAAGATATTTCTTTAACCAATCTGGCCGCCGCTTTGGCCGCGGTAAATCCTTCCGAAATTATTGCGGATAAAGACACTCTTTTGCAACTTAAAACTAAAATTGTTTTGCCCGCTAATTTAACGCTTACCGAGCAACCCGCTTTTGACGGGGACTATACCCTTCCGGAAAATTGGCCTGCACTGAGCGCTTGGGGCAGTAAGCGCAGTGCCTTGGCGTGCGCGCTCCTTATTATGCGGTATTTAAACGTTACCGAGCCTAGTTTTAAACGGGTGCTGGTTCCGTCCTACCGAGAACTTAAAAATTGCTTGCAAATTGACGAAAATGCCGTAGCCTCTTTGGAATTGGTTAAAAGCCAGGAAGGGAACAGAAAAGGCAGTTTATGGGCCTTGCTGGATAAAACTAAAACAGCGGTGGGCAGCCGCAAGTTAAAGGAGTGGATTTTGCATCCGCTTATGGACCCGGCGGATATTGCCGTGCGCCAAAACGCGGTGGAGGGATTTGTAAATAATCAATCTGCCCTTGCCGATTTATCTGCTTTGTTGGAAAACATTTCCGATATTGAACGCATTATGACGCGCACCGCTACGGGTACGGCTTCTCCGCGCGATATGTCTGGCCTACGCAATTCCCTTTTAAGCGTGGACCCGATTGCCCGTTGGTTTGAACAATACGGACACGTCGCGCCGTATTTGGCTGCATCGTTCAAGGAGCATTTGCCAGTGCTACGCGATATGGCGCGTGTGCTGTATGATGCTATTAGTGAAAATCCGCCCTTAAAAATTTCCGACGGACACGTCATCCGTCAAGGTTACAATGCCGGGTTAGATGAACTTCGCTCGCTCAAAGCCAATAGCAATAAATGTATGGAAGATATCTGTGCGCGCGAACGCGAAAAAACAGGTATTACTACCTTAAAAGTGGGTTATACTTCTGTTTTTGGTTATTATTTTGAAGTTACCAAAAGCCATATTGCCAAAGTGCCTTATAACTATGTGCGCAAGCAAACCTTGGTAAATGCCGAGCGTTTTATTACCGAAGAACTCAAACAACTGGAAGACAAAATCTTAAATGCCGAGCAAAAAATTATCCGTTTGGAAAGCAGTTTGTTTGATGAAGTCCGCAAAACCTTGGCGGCGCAAATTAACCATTTGAAAGCCTTTGCGCAAATTGTTGCGGAACTGGACGTATATATGTCCCTTGCGTTGGATGCTATGAAAGGCAACTGGACTAAGCCGGAGGTAAACAACGGAACCGAACTCTATTACGAAAACGGAAGACATCCGTTAGTGGAAGACACCTTGCCCGCGGGCAGTTTTGTGCCGAATAATTTGGATATCGGCAGCCAGCAAATCCAAATTATGCTGATTACCGGCCCCAATATGGGGGGAAAGAGCGTATTTTTAAAGCAAACCGCTATTATTACGATTTTAGCGCAAATGGGCAGTTTTGTGCCCGCTTCGGCGGCGCGTTTGGGCGTGGTGGATAAAATTATGACGCGTATCGGCGCGCACGATGCATTGGGCCGGGGCAATTCTACCTTTATGGTGGAAATGAACGAAACGGCCCATATTTTGGCTTCTATGACTCCGCGCAGTTTGATTTTATTGGATGAAGTCGGCCGCGGAACTTCTACCTTTGATGGCATTTCTATTGCGTGGGCCATTGTGGAATATTTATATAAACCGCACGGCGGCCCCAAGGTGCTGTTTGCCACGCACTATTTTGAACTGGTGGATTTGGAAAATAAGTATGCCCGCGTGCGCAACTATCACGTGGAGGCCAAGGAATATCAAGATGCTTCCGGCGAAAGCAAACTGGCTTTTTTATATCAAATTTTACCGGGCGCGGCAGACCGCTCGTATGGGATTCACGTCGCTGAGATTGCGGGCTTGCCGGCGGCCTGTACCTTGCGCGCCAAAAAGGTTCTCAAAGATTTAGAGGCAAAAAAAGGTTCCAAAATTTCCGCCAAAGAGCAAGATATGGTAAAAGATTTATTTTCCTCTCCCATTGTGGAGGAAATCAAACTGGCCGATACCGACCAGTTGACCCCTATGGCGGCATTACAGTTAATTTGCGAGTGGAAGAAACGGATTAATGAGTAATATTCATCTATTGGACGAAAAAACCGCCGGAAAAATCGCCGCGGGCGAGGTAATTGAACGCCCGGCGGGCGTGCTTAAAGAACTGCTGGAAAACGCAGTGGACGCGGGCGCGAGTGCCATTAATATTGATATAGAAGGCGCCGGCCGCACCTTAATCCGCATTAACGATAACGGGTGCGGAATGAGCGAAGATGACCTGCTGTTAAGTATCCGGCGCCACGCTACCAGCAAAATTAATTCATTTAGTGATTTGGAAACCTTGCAAACGTTTGGTTTCCGTGGGGAAGCCCTGTATTCTGTGGCGGCCGTATCGCGGATGGCGATTACCAGTTGCCGGGAAGGCGGGCAGGGGCATCGGGTGGAAATTCACGCTGGAAAGATTTTTGCCCAAAGTCCGGCTCCGTCTATCAAGGGAACTACGGTGGAAATTCGTGATTTATTTTATAATGTTCCCGCGCGCCTCAAATTTTTGAAAAGTGATTCATACGAACGTGCCTGCCTGTTAAAGGTGATTGAGGAAAGCGCACTTGCCAATTTAAAGGTGGGCTACCGCGTGATGATTAACGGA
Source organism: Candidatus Avelusimicrobium sp. (assembly GCF_056976295.1). NCBI lineage: Bacteria > Pseudomonadati > Elusimicrobiota > Elusimicrobia > Elusimicrobiales > Elusimicrobiaceae > Candidatus Avelusimicrobium > Candidatus Avelusimicrobium sp. The sequence continues at coordinate 151,827 of NZ_DBMCTG010000001.1, read as the reverse complement.
CGTTCTGTGTATGATTTACCCGCCCAAACAGGCGAACTGCCGCAAAGCGCCGTGAACCGCGCCAAACAAATTTTGGGCGAAGAAGTGGCGCAGTCTCTTTTATTTAAAGAATTTGGGGAACTGGGCCTGAAACTCTTTTTGACCCCTGCCGACAAATTGGTTTCCGTTCGGGATATGCAATATATTTTTGTAAACCGCCGTCCGATTGATTCCAAAACCGTCCAACAGGCTATTTATAAGGCTTATCAAAATGTCCGCCCGAAGGACCGCCACCCGGCCTTTTTGGTGTATATGACGTTAAATCCTGCGGATTTTGATGTAAATATTCATCCTCAAAAGCGCGATATCCGCTTTGTAAACGAAAGCAAGGTGTTTGGTTTTGTAATGAACGCCGCGGGAGAAACTATTTTCAAAAATGCACGTCCGGTGCAAGTAACGCTGCCGCCCAAAATAGATTTGCCCATACCCGCGCAGCCCGCGGCGGAGAAATTATTTACACCCTCCCCTATGGAAACTTTTGCCCAAACGGTGGCGGAACCTTTAAAATTGGGTGATTTTAAACCTAAAAATAATTTTACTTTACGGGAAACCGAGGAACCGGCCGAATATGTGGCCCGGCCGGAGGAACCGTCCAAAATTCCGTCTGTTCCGGCTAAGTCCGTGGCATCACCTGCTGAACCGGCAGACTTGGTTTCTGCTGATGCGCCGAAGTGGTACCGTGGCCCGTATCATTATTTGGGCCAGTTACAGCGCAGTTATCTGTTGTTTGAAAATCCGTTGGGGTTGGTGATAATTGACCAGCACGCCGCGCAGGAGAGAGTTCTTTTTGAACATTATTTGGAGGCTTTCGAAGCCCGCTCCGTAAAGGTGCAAAAACTGCTTTTCCCGGTACACGTTGACTTGCCCCCGTCCAATACGGAAACGCTTTTGTCTTGGGCCGGTTGGCTTAAAACGGCGGGTTTTGAGTTAGAGCCTTTTTCTGCCCGTACGGTACTGGTGCGCACAATGCCGCATATGATTCGCTTTAAAGAGGACGATATGAAAGAATTTATCGTCTCTTTGTCGCAAGTGGTAGGGGACCCGTCTAAATCTACCGAAACCTTAAAGCGCAAAATGGTGGCAATGCTGGCCTGTAAAAAAGCCATTAAAGCGCACGACCAAATATCGCCTGCCGAAGCCGAAGGCCTTTTAGAAAATATGAAGAAATGCAAGGACGGAATGCATTGTCCGCACGGACGTCCGTGCGTAGCGCAACTGGATATGAAGCAGTTGGATAAACTTTTTGGTCGCTAATTTATCAAACGCCTAATAAAAAGCCCCGCCTGCAAGCGGGGCTTTTGCTGCTAAATGTAACTTTTGTGTTTGGGCCCAATTGGCATAGTTTTAGGCGCAGGGCAAACCTCCGGTTTTTGTTCTTGTTCAACGCGTGGTTCTGCCAAAATTATTCCATAGGTACAATGGGAAACTATATCATTTTTTAAGGCATTAGGTTTTTTATAATTAGGGTTCTTTTGGAGAAACTCCTCTTCTGTTAGGCTAACCCACAGTGGAAGTTTTTTATTTTTCCAATTTTTATAGGATTGATAAGTTTCTTCTTCTGTTTGGTCAAGCGATTGTTTAAAGGTAGTACCACGGGTTACTTGTTCTTGTAAACGGGCGTCCTCTTGGTATTGTTGTTGGTCATTGGTAATGGCGTATTGTTCCCCTTTTAAAAAGCGCGTTTCATAGTATTTCCCAACGGCCGGGTCTATTGGATCCGTAGGAAATAACGCAATATGGGCAAAATCCTTGCATTTAAGCAGCGTTGGCAGATCATTGGAATAGGTGTTACGTAAATGGCCGCTGCCAGCATATACCAAAATCAGATCATAATGGGGTTCTACCGCCTTTATTCGTCCGGCCCATTGGTAATTGCGTTCCAAAACCCCAAACGGGGATATCCCAATAAATTGATATGCGGAAGCCCACCGGGTAAATAAGGGATCGTCGCACTCTGTGTATGATAAAAGTGGGAGTTTATCCTGTGGAGTTACCTCAACCAAGAATTTTCTTAATTTTACGAAGACATTTTTGTCTTCTGCATAATAGGGGGTATCATCTAATGCCAGTTGGTCTATCCCCAATGTGTCGGCCGCTTGGGTTACTTCCGGATAACTAGAATATAGTTCGGAATTTTGGCCCGGTTTTTTAAGCAAGGAATCATTACTTTCTCCCGTCCAACTTAAAAACTCTTGGGCGAGTAAAATTTTGGCATTTGGGCGCGCGTTGCGGGCGGCCTTCAAAATATTAATTACTTCTTGCGGGGCGGATTTAGTGTCGTGAGAGATGTTCTCTGAAATAAAAATATATTTGTGCGTAAAGGCGTGCGAATAGTCTGGCACGGAATTCTTATATTCTATTTGTGGTGCAACCATATTAGGATTTTCTTTTAAGTCCAATTCCAGGGCTTTTGCCTCCAACCGGGTGGATGCTAATAAGCGCTCTTTTGCCCTTTCATTTAAACGCAAAAACTCCTGCCAAGAAATAACCTTTGATAGGTTTATATCCGTTTCTTGGCGCAGGGTTCTCTGCATCTCTAAATTTTTATTAGTTGTAAGGGTGCGGATAGATATTTGGAGCCGTTTGTCCAAATCCGCGTTTTTACCACATTGTCCCCACACCGGGGCGAGGGTAAATAAAAAAGCAGTGAAAAGAATAATTAGTTTTTTCATATTAATATGATAAGGTTTTTCTTTCCCCGGGACAAGGGCCAAAAGGCCTAAATTCCCCTAGGTCCGGTCCTCTTTATTTTCAGGCGAAAAAAAGGTATCCTGTATTATATATCTCTATTGGAGGGGTTATGTCTGATATTCCCGTTTTAGAACGTGTTTTATTTTCGCAGGAACAACTCGCGGCGCGCTGTGCAGAACTGGGCCGTCAAATCTCCGCCGACTACCGCGGTAAACAGCCGTTATTCGTAGGTATTTTGCGCGGGTGCATTTTATTCTATTCCGATTTGATGAAGAACATCAGCGTAGATTGCAATATGGATTTTATGTGCTTATCTTCTTATGCGGGCGGAACGGCCAGCACCGGTCAGGTGCGCACGATGTTGGATTTGCGTGAAAGCATTAAAGGCCGCCACGTTGTTATCGTAGAAGATATTGTAGATACCGGGCTTACCTTGGATTACTTGCTCGGCAATTTAAAAAACCGCGGCGCGGCCAGCATTGAAATTTGCTGTCTGCTGGATAAACCCTGCAACCGCAAGGCTGATGTCCACCCCAAATACATTGGTTTTACCGTGGGGGATGAATTTGTGATTGGGTACGGATTAGATTATAACGAACTGTACCGCAACTTGCCGTATATTGGAGTATTTAGAAAATAATGAAGAATAATAAACGTCCGAACAACCGCCGGATTGTATCCGTCGGTCAAATTGTAGGCTGGTTGGCTATTTTTGCGCTGGCCGTGTTGTTGTTTAATAAACAGGGCCCCAAGCAGGCGGAATTAGACTATTCCGACTTTAAAAACAAAGTAGCCGCAGCCGAAGTGTCGGACTTGACGGTGGCCCCGGGTGTTATCTCCGGGATGTATAAAAAACAGGACGGGCAGTTCGCTCCCTTTAAAACGGTGCGTATGGAAGACCCGGACCTAGTGAACCAATTATCCGCCGCCAAAATTAAATACAAAGCCGAAAAGGACAACAGTTGGTTGGGCAATATTCTGTTCAACGTATTGTGGATTGTCCTTTTAATCGGTTTGTGGTGGTTTATTTTTCTCCGTCCGCAAAGAAATGACGGCAAAAGCGCCCTTAACTTTGCGCGCTCCAAAGCCAAAATGCAGGACCCTTCCCAGCAGACCGTAACTTTTAAAGATGTGGCCGGCTGCGACGAAGCCAAGGAAGAATTGGAAGACGTTATTAAATTCTTAAAGAACCCCAAAAAATTCCAGCGCTTAGGCGGAAAACTGCCCAAAGGCGTGCTTTTGTATGGGGCGCCCGGAACGGGGAAAACTTTACTGGCAAAAGCCGTAGCGGGAGAAGCGGGAGTGGCTTTCTTCTCCGCGTCTGCTTCGGAATTTGTGGAAATGTTTGTAGGTGTGGGCGCGGCGCGCGTGCGTGATTTGTTTGACCAGGCCAAAAAGAACTCTCCTGCCATTATCTTTATTGACGAATTGGATGCCGTAGGCCGCCGCCGCTTTGCCGGTATTGGGGGCGGGCACGACGAACGCGAACAAACCTTAAACCAACTGTTAATTGAACTGGACGGCTTTGAAAGCAAACAAGGCATTATTTTAATGGCTTCCACCAACCGCCCGGACGTGCTGGACCCGGCCTTAATCCGCCCCGGCCGTTTTGACAGACATATTTCCGTTCCCGCGCCGGATTTAAAAGGCCGTGAGGAAATTTTAAAAGTTCACGCCAAAAAAGTAAAATTGGGCCAGGATGTAGATTTGAAAGTTGTGGCCAAAGGAACCCCCGGCTTTGTAGGGGCCGATTTGGCAAACGTCATTAACGAGGCTGCTATTTTGGCCGCGCGTGCGGACGAAGAGGCTGTAACTTCTGCCGATATGGACGAAGCCATTGAACGCGTAATTGCAGGGCCGCAGAAAAAGAGCCGTATTATTTCCAAACACGAACAGCGTGTCATCGCCGCGCACGAGTGCGGACATACATTAGTAGCGCGCCTGACGAACCACTCGGACCCGGTGCATAAGGTTACGATTATTCCCCGCGGCCAGGCATTGGGCTATACCTTGCAACTGCCGTTGGAAGATAAATTTTTAACCAGCAAATCTGAACTGTTGGACAAACTGTGTATTTTGTTGGCCGGACGTGCCGCCGAAGAAATTGTCTTTGGCGAAATCACCTCCGGTGCCAGCGACGACCTCAACAAAACAATGGCTTATGCCCGCAAAATGGTGGTGGAATTGGGTATGAGCGAAAAATTGGGGCCGATTGCCTTGCCAAATGGCGACGATGGCGAAGTCTTTTTAGGCCGCGACCTTTCGCGCCACAAAACATATTCCGAAGAACTCGCCCGCACCATTGATGAGGAAATATTAGATTTGATTAAATCGTCCTATGCCCGCGCAAAAGAGATTATTTCTTCCCACCGCGTTGCATTTGATAAATTGGTAGAAACCCTGCTTGCCAAAGAAGTGGTGGACGCCAAGGAAATTGACGAAATTTTGGGCTTGAAACCCGCCGCGAAGGAGGATGCTTCGCCCAAGCCCGCAGAGCAAGAACCCGTAAAAGAGGAACCGAAGGCGCCGAAAGCCGAAAAGCCGGAGGCTCAACAAGCGGAACTCTTTTAGGGCGTTTAAACTTTGTAGCGGGACTAACCGCGCCGGGGCCGCTGTGCGCCCGCCGGTGCAAAAGGAAGTGTATATGGGAAAGTATTTTGGAACCGACGGGGTTCGTGCCGTAGCAGGCCAGTTTCCGTTGGTGGATGATTTCATCCAAAAATTGGGCTATGCCGCCTTGCGTGAGTTGCAGGAATATGCCAAGTCCGAGCATTTAAAGCCCCAAGTCATTATCGCGCAGGATTCCCGCGCCTCCGGCCCGGCTATTTTGGCCGCCTTGGAAAAAGGTATCCGCGCCAGCGGGGCGGATGTTATTAGTGTAGGTATTGCGCCTACTCCTTGCGTGGCGTACCTCGTTAAAAAAACTGGCAGCCTGTGCGGGGTAGTTATTTCCGCAAGCCACAACCCGGCTGAATTTAACGGTATCAAATTTTTTACTAATCACGGCACTAAACTCCCCGAAGAATTGGAAAATTCCATTGAGGCCGAAATTGAATCTTTGCAGGATATTCCTTCCCCCAAAGGAGCCTTGAAAGAAGATGTATCCTTGGTTAAAGAATATGAAAAATTCTTGATGTCCACGGTGGATGCTTCTTTATTAAAAGGAACCAAAGTGGTGTTGGATTGTGCGAACGGCGCAAGTTCCAAGGTTGCCGTAAATGTTTTTGCGGGACTCGGTATGGACGTTGTCGTAACCGCTGCCAAGCCGGACGGAACCAACATTAATAAAAATGTGGGTGCATTACATACGCAGTTTATGCAGGAATTAACCCAAAAGGAAAAAGCCTTCGTCGGGTTTAGTTTTGACGGCGATGCCGACCGCGTGATAGCGTCTGATGAAAAGGGCCGCCAGTTGGACGGTGATAATATTATTGCCGCCTCCGCGCTGTGCTTGAAAAAAGAAGGCCGCTTGAACAATAACAAAGCCGTTTTGACCATTATGGCTAACTTGGGGTGCATTAACTATTTAAAGGAAAACGGCGTAGAGGTGGAACTGACAACCGTCGGGGATAAATACGTTTCCGAAGCGTTGGAAAAGGGAGATTTGTCCGTAGGCGGAGAAACCTCCGGGCATATTATCTTCCGCCACTTTGCCAACACGGGCGACGGTATTCTGTCTGCTTTACAATTTTTACAATTTGTCAAAAAATCGGGCCAACCCGTCAGTTGGTTTGCCGACCAATGGTCCAAATACCCCAGCCAATTAACGGCTGTGCCGGTAACGGCGAAACCCCCGTTAGATTCTTTGCCCGGCTTTTTGTCCGGTGTGTCCGAAATAGAAAAAACAATGAACGGTCAAGGCCGCGTAATTGTACGGTACAGCGGGACGGAGCCTAAACTGCGTATTTTGGTAGAGGGGAAAGAAATTTCTGCCGTCAACCGGGTAATGCAGGAAGTGGAAGCCCTTTATAAACAAAAAACGGAGGCGTGCAAATGAGTTTAAAGTTAGGTGTAAATATTGACCATATCGCCACCTTGCGCCAGGCGCGCCGTGCCGCGTGGCCGGACCCGGTGGATGCCGCAGCCGTATGCCTGGAAACAGGAGCCGATTTTATTGTGGTACATTTACGCAAAGACGAGCGCCACATTAACGAAAAGGACCTGTCTCTGCTGTGCAAAACTTTTCCGGGCAAAATCCATTTGGAATGCTCCTATACGCCGGAATTGGAAAAGGCCGCGTTAAAATACAAGCCTTATTCGGTGTGTATCGTGCCGGAAGAACCGGGCGAAGTAACTACTACCGGCGGTTTGAAATTTACCCCGCAGGTAGAAGCGCGTTTGCTTGAAATGATTGAACGGCTGCATAAAAAGGGTATTTTGGTAAGTCTTTTTGTCAGCCCGGACGCATCTTCTGTCCGCACTGCGGCCAAATTGGGCGCGGATATTGTAGAACTGTGCACCCGCGATTACAGCGAAGCCACTACCGCCAAACAAACGCAAAAATTATTGCAGGATTTGGCCCTTTCCACCTTGCTTGCCAAGGAATTAGGGCTGGAAGTACACGCCGGACACGGCCTGGATTACCACAATGTACTGGCGGTAGCCGATATTGGCGGAATGTCCTGTATGAACATTGGCTTTTCCATTGTTACGCGCTCCGTTTTTGCGGGGTTGCCTGCTGCGGTAAGCGAGATGAAGGAACTTTTATAGGAGCGTATTATGTGCGGAATTATCGGCTATGTAGGGAATAATAACTGCGTCCCTTATATTATTGACGGTTTGAAAAAATTGGAATACCGCGGATACGACTCTGCCGGCTTGGCCGTATTGCAAAACGGCAATTTGGTTACGGTCCGCGCCGTAGGCAAAGTGGCTGAACTGGAAAAAGCCACGCTGATTGCCAATCCCAAGGGCACTACGGGTATCGGGCATACGCGTTGGGCCACCCACGGCAAGCCCAGCGAGGAGAATTCCCACCCGCATACCGATTGCACCGGTGATATCGTTGTAGTGCATAACGGAATTATTGAAAACTATTTAACCCTGCGTGCCAAACTGGAAGCGCGCGGCCACCGCTTTAAAAGCGAAACAGATACCGAAGTAATCGCCCATTTGATTGAGGAAAATTTACTGCACGTCCGGGCTTCTCACGACCAAGACCGCTTGTTGAAAGCCGTTCAAAAAACGAATAAAGAAATTTCCGGTGCGTATGCTTACGGAGTAATGTGGGCGCGCACGCCGGGGTTATTGATTGGGGTAAAAAAACAAAGTCCGATGGTCGTTGGCGTGGGAAAGGACGAAAACTTTTTAGCCTCTGATGTACCCGCTTTTTTAAAACATACGAATAAAGTGCTGTTTTTGGAAGAAGGGGATGTGGCCGTTCTGCACGTTGACGGGGTAACTGTATTGGATAAAGACGGCAAAGAAAAAAAAGTAAAACCCGTTAAGATTTCGTGGGACCAAAAAACCGCCGAAAAAGGCGGCTATGCCCACTTTATGTTAAAGGAAATTTACGATCAACCCCAAGCCATTGAAGACACCTTGCGTACCGCGCGCACGGACTTTGGCAAAATATTAGGCTTGGATACCGATGGATTGCGCCAACTGCGTAATATTCATATTATTGCCTGCGGTACGGCTTATCACGCGGGTCTGGTCGGGAAATACTATATTGAACAGTTAGCCGGAATTCCGGTAAGCGTGGACTTGGCAAGCGAATATAAATACCGCACCGTTCCGCAATTGCCGAACACTTTGGCGATTGCTATCAGCCAATCTGGCGAAACGGCGGACACTATCGGGGCTGTTAAAAAAGCCAAAGAATTAGGTTTCCGCACATTAGCCATTTGTAATGTGCTGGGGTCGTCTCTTACGCGCACTTGCGACAGTACCTTCTTTACACATTGCGGTCCGGAAATCAGCGTGGCTTCCACCAAAGCCTTTACCAGCCAAATTACATCTATGTATGCGTTGGCTGCTTTCTTGGGGCAGGCCAACGGCAATTTGAGCCAGACTGCTTTTGAAAAGTTATATAAGGAACTGTTAGCACTTTCCAAGGATATGGGCGAAGCCGTCAAATTGGAATATGAGGTGCGCCATTTAACCCGCAAAATCTATAAGGCGGACCGCTTTATCTTTTTGGGCCGCAATGTCAATTTTCCCATTGCGTTGGAAGGGGCGCTTAAATTAAAAGAAGTTTCTTACCGCAGTGCGGAAGGTTTTGCGGCGGGAGAAATTAAGCACGGGCCGATATCCATTATTGATAAAGGCACTCCTGTTATCGTTTTAATGCCGCACGATGCGTTGTTTGAAAAAATGCTTTCTGCCTGCCAAGAGTGCCGCGCGCGGGGTGCTTTTGTGGTGGCGGTTACCACCAAGGCCGGAGCAAAATTGGCTGCGGACGTGGCAGACCAAGTGTTTATTGTGCCGCAAACAAACGAGTTGTTACAGCCGGTGTTGGATGTGGTTCTTCTCCAATTTTTGGCCTATTGGATTGCCAAACGGTTGGGGTGCGATATTGACCAACCGCGCAATTTGGCTAAAAGTGTAACGGTGGAATAATGCAGATAATCGGTTTGGGCACAGATATCGTAGAAGTAAAACGGATAGAAATCTTGGCCCAAAAGCCGGGGGCCTTATCCCGCCTGTTTACACAGCACGAACTTGATTATTCTTGGGCGCGCAAAAACAAGTACGAGCATTTAGCCGCGCGTTTTGCCGCCAAAGAAGCCGTTTTTAAGGCGCTCCCGTTTGCGGAAATTGCGTTTAAAAATATCCAAGTCAGTAATTTGGAAAACGGTTGCCCGCAAGTAACGGTGGCGGACGAGCGGGCCAAAGATTTGGTGATTTTAATTTCGCTCACGCATACAAAAGAGTATGCGTTGGCAACGGCGGTGGTGCAAAAATGAACTTAATTACGCCGGAACAAATCCGCTCGTGGCTTCCCTCCCGTCCGCAACAGGCCCATAAAGGTTCCTTTGGTCGGGTGCTGGTGGTGGCCGGGTCGCGCACTATGTGCGGTGCGGGTTATTTGTGCGCAAAAAGTGCGCTTTTAGCCGGGGCGGGGCTGGTGTTTTGGGCACTTCCCAAAAGTATGCAGCCTGCTTTTGCCGCCGCTTTGCCGGAAGTAATTACGCTTCCAATGCCGGAAACCGAAGACGGCTTGCTTTCCGCCGACGGGCTTTATGAACTGACTGATTTTACGGCGTGCCAAAAACCCTCTTTGGTTGTATTGGGGCCGGGGATGGGAGAAAGCCCTCTTATTATTCCGTTTTTGCAAACTTGTAATTTACCATTAGTGGCTGATGCGGATGCGTTAAACGCGCTTTCCAAAGACCCTGCTTGGACCATTTGGTGGCCTAAGAACCGCCCCTGTATTTTTACGCCTCATCCGGGGGAAATGGCGCGTTTACTGCGCTCCCGTATAGCCTCCACCGCAGAGGAGCGCGTAACCCAGGTGGAAGATTTACAGCAAAAGACGTCCGGGGTTTGCCTGTTAAAAGGGCCGCAAACTTTGGTCTGCGGAGCAGAGCAAACTTATCAAAACACTACGGGAGGCCCGTCTCTTGCTAAGGCGGGTTCGGGTGATGTGTTGGCCGGTGTGATAGCCGGGTTGTGGGCGCAGGCGGGTTCGCAAAAAGGATTTTTAAATACGGCTTTACCGGCTGCCTGCTGTGGTGTATATTTGCACGGATTAGCCGGAGATTTGGCCGCGCGCAAACGGACGGATTACGGCGTATTGGCGCGGGATACGGCCGCGTGTGTGCCGGAAGCATTTGGCGAAATTTTAAAATAAGGAGGACGTATGAGTCCCGTATTAACTGTTATCGTAAGTATTGTCGGTGCCTTGGCGCTGCTCGCGCTGTTTACCGTTTGGTTCTGCGTGCATTGTGCCAAGAAAGTTTTACATCCCACATCCAAGCGCAAGCCGTTGGATGCGTGGCCGGACCAATATGGGCTGCCTTATGAAAATGTATATTTTAAAACCGAGGACAAGGTGCAGTTGCGCGGGTGGTTTATTCCAAGTGCCCAATATTCCAATAAAACAATTATTTTAATGCACGGTTGGGGAATGAACCGCGCGGATATTTTAAAGAATACTTATTTTCTGCACGATTTGGGTTTTAACTTGTTTTACTTTGACTTCCGCGCGCTGGGGGAAAGCGGCGGCAAAACGAGTTCTATCGGTTATTTGGAAATTAAAGATGCGGCGGCGGCTATCCGCTTTTTAAAGGAAACGCGTCCGCAGTTTTGCGAAAAAATCGCCCTCTACGGTTTATCAATGGGCGGTATGGTGGCTATTTGCGAAGCCGCCCGTAATCCCGAAGTGGCTTGTGTAGTGGCGGAAGCCTCTTATTATTCGTTCCGCCGCGTGGTGTCCCGTTGGGCGTGGGTGCATAATAAGGTGCCTTATTTTCCTATTATCCCGATTATTTTGCACTATATCCGCAAGAATTTGGGTGTAAATCCGGAGCGGTACAGCCCCAAATACAATATACCTAAAATTGCCCCGCGCCCTGTGTTTATTATCCACGGACGGTATGATAATTTGGTCCCGGCGGCACAGGCCAAAATGCTGTTTAAAAAAGCAGGCGACCCCAAGGAAATTTGGCTCGTGCCCGGGGCGCGCCACAACAAATGCGCCGAGGTGGGCGGGTTTGAATACAAACAGCGCCTGGCTGATTTTTTCCGGCAGTATTTATAATTTTCTACCCGCCCAGAGGCGGGTAACTTTTGTAAGGAGTTTATATGAAGCAGTTGGTGATTTTTGATTTGGACGGTACTCTGTTAAATACCATTGCGGACTTGGCTGCCGCAGCCAATCACGCCTTGGCAGCGCTGGGACTTCCCGTGCGCTCGCAAACGGAGTGCCAAAGTTTTGTGGGAAACGGAGTGGGCAAATTGTTGGAGCGCGCTTTGCCGGAGGGGTGCAAAACCCCGGAGTATATGGCTAAAATCCGCCCGGTCTTTTTTGAATATTACGATAAACATTTGGCTGATAATACGCTCCCTTATACGGGTATGACGGAGTTGTTATCTTCCCTGCAAAAACGCGGCATCAAATTGGCAGTGGCGTCCAACAAATACCAAAGCGCCACGGAGCGTTTGGTAAAATATTTCTTCCCGGAAATTCATTTTACGGCGGTTTTGGGACAGCGCGAGGGCATACCTGTAAAGCCAGACCCGACGATTGTAAACGATATTTTGTTTGCGGCAGGTTGCGCGCGCGAAGATGTGTTGTATGTGGGCGATTCGGACGTGGATATGCAGACCGCCAAAAATGCGGAGGTTCGCGTTTGCGGAGTGTTGTGGGGCTTCCGTACGCGCGAGGTTTTGGCCGGATATCAGCCGGACTACCTGACCGAAAATCCCCAAGAAATTTTAGATATGGTGATGTAGCCCTTTGTTTTACACGGCATAAAAAACTCCGCAGGTTGAAATCTGCGGAGTTTTTTGTGGCCTATTTTGATAATATTTTGGGAGAAATTTCTCTTAACAATTCCCGAACCAACCAAGTATATATGTACTATGACGTTTACTATACAGGATATCCACCGAAAGGTATTGCCGAATTATCTGTTTATTTTGAACATTCTTCCAAGCCCAACCAAATTGAGTGTACGGGAAAAACCGACGAGGGCGTAGCCTTGTGCAAGAGCCTTAATTTATAAATTTTGGGCAATTTGTTTTAGGTATTTTTCTGCGTGTAGTTGCGCACAAGTTTCGTCTGGGGCGAAGTCGGTTAGCACTGCTATTTGCTGGGGGACGAGTTTTTGGCGGACAAGAACCTTTTCATCCAGTTTTCCGCAAATAAAGAGAACGGGTTTTTTATATTTGTGCGCCAGTTGGAGTACTGCCAGGGGGGCTTTTCCGTAAAAAGTTTGTTTGTCTAATTTTCCCTCACTGGTAATAATAAGGTCCGCCCACGGAAAAAATTTTTCCAACCCCGCTTTTTGAAACAAAAAATCTGCCCCTAAAATTAATTGCGCACCGAAACAGGAGTACAGTCCCGATGCGATGGCTCCGGCCGCGGCGGTACTGGCGGCACGGGCGGGATTTGTTGCCCCTGCCGCAGCAAGAGCCTTGGCCCACACGCCCATTGCTTTATCCAGCACTTTGACCTGTTCGGGAGATGCCCCTTTCTGCGGACCGAAAACCTTGGCTGAACTTTTGGGGCCTAACAATGGGTTGGTTACGTCGGCTACGCCGTATATTTTTACGCCCGCAAAATTTTTCTGTAAGGCCGACAAATCTATGCGTTTTACGCGCAAAAGAGGTTCGGCTCCCAGCGGAAGTTCCTCCCCGTTTTTGTCATATAATTTTGCACCGCACGCTACGGCCATACCGGCGCCTCCGTCGTTGCAGGCTACCCCTCCTAACCCTACATAAATAATTTTTGCACCGGATTGGACGGCTTTGGACAACACCTGTCCTACACCGAAAGAGGACGCACCCAACGGGTCCAGTTCCTCTTTTTTTGCTCTGCCTAAACCGCAAACCCGGGCGGTTTCCACCACAGCAGTTTTTTTATCGGAAAGCAGTAAAAAAGAAGTCTTTTGATTTTTTAAGAAAGCATTTTTGGCGGTTAGTGAAATGGTTTTGGCGTGCGGGTCCAAGGTTTTAAAAAAATCTATAAATCCGTCCCCGCCGTCCGATACCGGGAGCGCGCGCACCTCGTGCTTTTTTTGCAAAGTACGCGTCAGTATTTGCGCCGCTTTTACTGCGCTTAAAGACCCTTTAAACGCGTTAGGCAAAACAAGAATCTTCATTAAAACTTCCAACTGAATTGTGCTTGTATTACCGTGTTGGAGGCGGCAGAGTTTTTCAGTTCGCCGCTGCGTTGGGCAAATATTTGGCGCGCTTCCAAGCCGAGCATAATATCGTCCACCCACGTTTCCACGCCCACACCTGCGCCGCCTGCAAAGCCGTTTGATTTAATGGAGTTGCTTTGCATTTCGCCGCGATAGTTTAAGGTCAGCATTTCATACATAGCTGAAGCGGTTACATAAAAAACGAAGCGGCTGTTGGGATTTAAATAATAGTTGGCGGCGGCGCCTAACGTAAGAATTTGTCCGCTGGTTCTTACGGTCGGGTCAGGGTAAGAAGGCTCGCGCCCGGCGGAACTGTCCGCCGCGTTGGCGGCTTGTACGGCAGGGTCTTTGTCTGCAAAGGAAGCATTGGCTATATTAGCAATACCCAAAACAGGACCCGCCCACAAATTGCTCTCTTTTACGCGCCATAAAAATTTGCTGGATACTGCCGCACTTGTGCCGCCTACATCAATAGAATCGTCTTGTGCGTCGTAGCCGTCGCGGGCGGAATTATCCAGTTTTAAATCAAGCGGCATTGCCCCCGCCTGGATAGCAAAATATTTGGAAAAATCTTTTTCGCGCGGTTTGCCCGCAGTTTTTACTGCCGGCTGAACTACTTTCTTTTTATTTAATTCTTCCTTAGCCGCTTTGGCAAAATCTGTTTGGCTGACAGCGCCTGTTTTTACCCCTTTTATAAAGGCTTCTTCGTCCGTCAGCAATTTGGGTGCGGCTTGGGTAACCGTGGCGGAAGGCGTAACCACGGAGCCGTTGACAACAGTGGCCTTTTGCGCGGCAAACACTTGGTCAATGTCGGAGTCAAACGTAAGTCCTCCGGCGGCTTCCACTACGGGGGCTGCACCTTTGGCGGCGGCCGCTTGTTTGGCTTCCTCTTTGGCCTGTTGGACTTGCTGTGTTTTTTCTACAAATTCTTTTTGAGCGTTTTGTCCGCGGTCGTAATCGTAGGCTTCAATAGATACAATTTGCGGCATATCCACGTTTACGGTGGCGCCGTCGTCGGTTTGTAATTTGAGGTTAAATTCGTCTAAGTCTAAAATCACGCCGACCAACTGGGTACCGCCCTTTAAAATAATGCGGTGTTTGTCGGGTAAGATTTGTTCAATTTCGCGTTGGTTTAAGGTAATGGTACCAAACGAGGTAGCCAAATTAAGCGTATATTCGGTTTGGGATAAAATAGACCCGCTGATAAATTCCCCGGACTTCATTTTAATCGTTTCGGCTTGCACGGCGCAGGCCAGGCACAATAAACATAAAACGGCAAATACGCTTTTTTTCATACAACCTCGCTCACATAAAAAAGGCGGTACGCCAAGGCGCACCGCCGGATAAGTTATTTGGATTCTTCTTCCACAACGTCGGCGATATGCTCTTCTTCGGCGGGTGCTTCGTGAGAGCAGCAGCACGGCGCTACGGCACTTTTGATTTTGCGCAATACTTTTAATACTTTGGCTACGGTCAAAAAGCCTACGGCGGCGGCTAAATCGCTGGCGACATAGAACGCGGCGGCAAGCCACATTTCACTGCCGGAAAGTTGCGGATGCGAGAAAATAGCATACGCTTGAAAAACAGCATAAACAAGCGCCAAATAAAAGAGTACCAGGAACAACACGGACAAGCCTTTTAAGCACAGCCAGTTGTGCGGAAACCATTTGGCACATTTGCAGCAATTAGACATAATGTATCTCCTTTTATGAGGGGAGCATTTACCCCCAACACATATATTGTATCAAAAGAACACGCCCCCGGCGATATTCCTTCTATCCGCTAATTTACCTTTTTGTGCGGTCGTGCGCAAGAAGGAAATTCGGGCTATTTCGTAAGTGCTTTTTGGGTGTCGTCCAATACCTGTAAACCCAAAATAAAAAAGCGTATGCCCGCGCAGGCCAACGCGGCTTGCAGGGCGGCTAATCCGTAAATACGGCGCATCGGCGCGGACGCGGCGGCCAAATCTCCGGCCGGAGCAAAAAAAGTGCCCGCCCAACACACCGCCGCATATAGGCCGATAGCCAAGGTTAAATAAAACACCACTAAAAAGAAACGCCGCAAGCCGTTTAATTCCACCCAGTTGTGCGGCAAATAGGCGGTAATTTTATTAAAAGCGTTTTGCATTTTTAAGCAACTCCTCTGCGTGTGAAAAAGCGGCTGAATTTTTATCTGCATTTCCGCCAAGCATACGGGCAATTTCCGCGGTAAGGTTTTCGCCTTGCAGGGGCATAATGGTTACCTCGGTGGAATTTTTATCCGCTTTTTTGGTTACGTGAAAGTTATGGTCTGCCTGTGCGGCTACTTGCGCCAGGTGCGTTACACAGAGCACTTGGCGGCCTTGGGCGGCTTGGTGGAGTTTTTCGCCCACGAGCCAGCCCGTTTCTCCGCCTATGCCAGCATCTGCTTCATCAAATACCATTACCGGCACGGTAGGAGCCAGCACGGTTTTAAGGCCCAACATTACGCGGGAAATTTCTCCGCCGGAAGCAATATTTTTTAGCGGACGAAGGGCTTGCCCGGGGTTGGGGGAAAATAAAAACTCCACTTTATCGGCCCCCGTCGGGCCTAGGTTTTCTTCGTCCATTTCTACCGCGGCGGAAAAGCGCACCGCATTAAAGCCCAGCGGACGGATTTGCTCCGTCAGCAGGGCGGATAATTTTTGTGCAGCGGCAAAGCGCTTTTCGTGTAAGGCGGCGGCTAATTTAAGCAAGGCTTTTTTGCCCTTTTCCAGTTCCGCCAAAAGTTCTTGTTCGTGTTCTGCGGAGTTTTGCAAATTGTTAATGCGTTCGCGCAGTTCGTCCGCCGTTTTTAACACGTCGCCTATTTCCGGACCGTATTTGGCCTTTAACCGTTTGATTTTTTCGTGGCGTTCTAACATTTTATCCAAAGCGTCAGGCTCTAAATTAATATCATCTTTGTATGAGCCAAGCGTGTCTGCCACGTCCTCTAACGTAACGAGTGCGTTGTTTAAATCGGCGGCAAGCGCGGATAAATTTTCATCTAATTCCGCCATACTTTCCAGTTCGCGTGCGGCTTTGCCCGCGCGGGCGGTGGCAGAATCTTCTGCATCGTACAGTTCGTGATAGGCTTCGCTCGCCATTTCCAACAGCCGACCGGCGTGTTTCATTTTGGGTAAGGTTTGCTCTAATTGTGCATCTTCTTCTGCCGAAGGATTAACCGCCTCTATTTCTTGTAATTGGTAGCGGCTCATATCTAAGAGTTGTTCTTTTTCTTGCGCGCTTAAACGGGCAGAGTCCAACTTGGCCTGTACGGCTTGTACTTGGCGGTAGGCATTTTCCATTTGTTTAACAAGCGTATCGTGTTTGGCAAATTTATCTAAAAGTAATAAATGTACGGACGGATGAAGCAAACTCTGGTGTTCGTGTTGTCCGTGAAAATCCACCAACGCGCGCCCGATTTTGGCCAGCGCGGAAACTGTTACCGCACGCCCGTCGGCCCAGGCTTTGTTTTTTCCTTTTTTGTCCAGTTCGCGCTTTAAGGTAAAAACGTCGCCCGCAATCTGAAATTCCTTGCGTAAATTTTCCGGCAGCATATCACTGGAAAAGGTGGCGGTAACGCACATCTTGTCGGCTCCGTCTTTAATAACAGACACATCCCCGCGTGCGCCTAAGGCAAAACCCAGGGCTTCAATTACAATAGATTTTCCGGCACCTGTTTCACCGGAAAAAACATTTAAGCCGGGTGCAAAGTCCAATGTTAAATCGGAAATAATGGCAAAATTTTGTACGCGCAGACGCGAAAGCATTAGCGGTTCCCCCAATTCAGTTTACGGTTTAAAATAGAAAAAAATCCGCGTTCCTTCGGGCACAGCAGTTTTGCCCGTACGGGGCTGCGGGTAATTTCCAATTTAGCGCCGGGCGGCAAGGATAAATTAATTTGTCCGTCAATGCTGGCCAGGGCGCGGCTGGTTTCCTGTTTGAAAGTGGGCGCGAGTGTGAGCGTGGCATTACCTGGCAAAATAAGCGGACGTTGGTTAAGGGTGTGCGGACAAATAGGCGTAACTAAAAGCACATCAACTTCGGGTTCAATAATCGGGCCGCCCGCCGCCAGCGAATAGGCTGTGGAGCCGGTAGGAGTGGAAACAATCACTCCGTCTCCGAAATAAGACGGAATTTTTATTCCGTTAAAAGCGGCTTGTGTCAAAAAAGAACGCGGCTCGGCGGCACGCAACACACAATCGTTAAATGCCAGAAACTCTTGCACCTGCCCGTCTTGGTCCAACAAACGGGTTTGGAGCATAAAGCGTTCGTTGAGCGCACATTTTCCGTCCAGTAACTGCTGTAAAGAATTTTTAAAATCGTTTTTTTCGCACGCGGCCAAAAAGCCGAGCGTTCCGCAGTTAATGCCAAAAATCGGGATATGCAACGGCGCGGCGGCGCGGGCACAGCAAAGCATAGTGCCGTCTCCGCCCATACTTACGAGCAAATCGGCCGGGTGTTCCGCCAGCTCATCAAGCGACGTAATAACACGCATCGCCAAGCCTTTTTGGGCCAAATAATCCCGCACCTCCTGCGCCAGCGGTGCGACGGAGGTTTTGCGGATATTGTAAAAAACGGCTGCGGAGCGGAATTGCATTACTTTTATTTTAGCAAAAAACAAATAACCCTTTTTAGACTTACCGCACGCAGGCCCCACTAGACCAAAATGATATAATATACATATAAGGTAAAAGAAAGGGGGCCTACTATGTGGGACTATACGGAAAAAGTAATGGATCATTTTAAAAATCCGCGCAACGTGGGAGCCATTCCCAACGCCGACGGTACGGGCCAAGTCGGCAGCCTGGTGTGCGGGGACGCCCTCAAATTGACGATTAAAGTTAACAAGGATACGGACGTAATTGAAGACGCTAAGTTTGAAACTTTTGGCTGCGCCAGTGCGATTGCCTCCTCCTCTATTTTGACGGAAATGGTCAAGGGCAAAACGATTGCCGAAGCGTCCAAAATCACTAACCAGGATATTGCGGACGCGCTGGGCACTTTGCCCGCCGAAAAGATGCACTGCTCGGTAATGGGGATGGAAGCCTTAGAGGCCGCCGTTAAGAGTTACCGCCAAGGCGGAAAAGCCGTGGTGTTTGAACAGCAGTCGGAAAAGATTGTCTGCCATTGTTTTAACGTGTCGGAAGAAACGATTATCAAGGCTATCCGCGCCAACCACTTAAAAACGGTGGATGATGTAACCCACTTTACCAAAGCGGGCGGCGGTTGTGGCCGTTGCAAAGGCGAAATCCAAAAGATTTTAGATAAAGTAAACGGAGTAAACGAAGCCTCAAACGCGCCGAAAACTTTTGCACAAATGACACTTGTGGAAAAAATTAGAAAAATTGAACAAGTGCTGGAAAGCGACGTCCGCCCGATGCTAAATATGGACGGCGGTTCTGCTGAACTGGTGGACGTAAACGGTACGGTGGTAAAGGTCCGCTTGGTGGGTATGTGCAGCGGGTGCGCCGGTGCGGCGGGGACGCTCAAACACGTTATTGAAAAAGCCTTGCAAGAAAAAGTGGACTCTTCCTTGACGGTGGAACAGGCTTAATATGAAAGTGATTTATTTGGATAATAACGCCACAACCCAATGCGTTCCCGAAGTAGTGGAAGCGATGCTTCCTTATTTTAGCGAGAAATACGGCAACGCATCCAGTATGCATACTTTTGGCGGCAACAACCGCCACGTGATTGATGCTTCCCGCAAGCAAATGGCTGATTTTTTGGGTGCCGCGTACGCGGACGAAATTATTTTTACATCTTGCGCGACGGAAAGCGACAATACGGCTATTTTTTCCGCGGTGCGTTCTTTCCCGGGGAAGAAACATATTATTACCTCGGCTGTGGAACACCCGGCTGTTATGGAGCCGTGCCGCTATTTGGAAGCGCAGGGCTACCGCGTGGATTACATTGGCGTAGATGAATTTGGTCGCTTTAATATGGACCAATTTAAAAAAGCCATTGACGGAGATACCGCTATCGTTTCCGTAATGTTTGCCAACAGCGAAACGGGAACCATTTTCCCAATTAAAGAAATTGCCCAAATCGCGCACGAGAACGGGGCTATTTTTCATACGGACGCTGTACAGGCGGTGGGTAAAATTCCGGTTGATGTGCAAGATTTAGGCGTAGATATGCTATCCTTATCCGCCCATAAATTTCACGGGCCTAAGGGTATTGGCGTGCTTTATGTGCGCCGCGGCACCCGGTTTATGCCCTATTTAATGGGCGGACACCAGGA
The DNA here is from genome assembly GCF_056976295.1 of Candidatus Avelusimicrobium sp. Classification (NCBI taxonomy): domain Bacteria; kingdom Pseudomonadati; phylum Elusimicrobiota; class Elusimicrobia; order Elusimicrobiales; family Elusimicrobiaceae; genus Candidatus Avelusimicrobium; species Candidatus Avelusimicrobium sp. The sequence goes on along the minus strand of NZ_DBMCTG010000001.1, from coordinate 132,040 downwards.
AAAACAACGCCGCGCCGGCACGGAAAATGTACCGTACATTGTGGGGATTGCTAAGGCGGCGGAACTTGCTCAAAAGCGTTTTGCGGACGGTGTTCCCGCCAAAATTTCCGCCTTGCGCGATAAATTAGAACAGGGCATTTTAGCCACTATCCCGGATGTAAAGGTAAACGGAGACGTATCCAACCGCGTGCCGAACACCACCAATATCAGTTTTGGCTACATTGAAGGTGAATCTATTTTGATGTATCTTAATGATTTTGGCATTTGTGCATCTTCGGGCTCGGCTTGCACGTCCGGCTCGTTGGAGCCGTCGCACGTTTTGCGTGCAATGGGGGTGCCTTTCCAGTTTGCGCACGGTTCTATCCGTTTTTCGCTCTCGGACCAAACGACCGAAGACGATATAAACCTGGTGCTCAAAGAGTTGCCTCCAATTATTGAACGGCTGCGTAAAATTTCGCCGTTTTCGCGCTTTGCCGCTTAAATAAACTGCTCCCTAGGGGAGCAGTTTATTTATGTAGGAGAGTCAAATGAAAAAACTGTTGCTAATTTTATTACTGTTATTTCCATTAGTTGTTTCCTCCAAAACCTTAGTTATCTTTCATACGAGCGATACTCACGGTTTTTTTTATCCCCAAAATAAAATAGGCGGTTTTGCCGCTTTAAAAAATGTGATCAACCACGAGAAAAAACCGTTTCTTCTGTTGGACAGCGGGGATTTTGCCAATGGTACGGCAGAAGCCAAATTCTCCCGAGGGGCCAAGGCCGTGCAACTGATGAACGCCGTGGGGTATAGTGCCGTTACTATCGGCAACCATGAATTTGATTTTAAGGATGCTGGGATTACCGCATTCATCCAAGAGTCTAAATTCTCTATTTTGGCGGCTAACTTGCGCGAAAAAGCAACGGGACTCTTGCCCGCAGGCGTACAGGCTGCACGCGTGTTTAATGTGGACGGTATCAAGGTGGCGGTTATCGGACTAGCCAATAATCACCCCTCACAGCCCACGCAAAAATATACTTTTATTAAACCGCTTACGGCTCTGTCTAAAGCCTTGCAAGAAGTGGAAAAACAAGATCCTGCCGTGGTAATCGTGATTGTGCACGATTCTTTTGTGGATTACCAACACGATATTTTGCCCTATATGGGGCAAATTGCCAAGCATTTCCCCGGGCGGGTGCAGGTGGTGTTAGGCGGGCACGCGCATAAAATAGTCAACGAATATTTAGAAAGCACCTTGTATGTGGAAAGCGGAGCGCACTTGGAAGCAGTTTCCAAAATCACGGTGAACGTGGACGACGAAACAGGTAAATTTTTATCCGCCCAAGCGAAGTTAATCTCCTTAAATGTGGACGAGGTGGGACAAGATAAAACCGTTGCTAAACTGGCCGAAGAATTGCGGGAGCCGGGGCTTGATAACGAGGTGGCGGTGATTACCAAACGCCTGTCCAAAAAGCCGATTTTACCTAATACGTTAGACGGCGAACTGGACGATTGGTTAGCAGATGAAGGACGTAAAATAACCAAAACGGAAATTTTTATTCACAATACAGGTGGTACTCGTATGGATTTGTTGCCCGGGTCGCTGACTCGCCGCCAACTGATTGATTTATTTCCTTTTAACGATGTTTTAATATCTATGGATGTGCCGGGTTATACTCTCAAAAAGTTTATTAAATCTGGGCTTGTGCCGTGGAATAAATACACTTATTCCGGCATAACAGTTTCTTTTGATAAAATTGGTCCTAACCGTGTAAAAAATTTACAAATAAAGATAAACGGCAAACCGCTTGAAAAGCGTCAAATCTATCGCGTGGGGACGAACTCTTATATTGCCAGGCAGGCATTGTTTACGGATTTGCCCCAAAAACAGGTTGGCAACCAAAAGGTCAGCCAATTAATTGAGCAAGCGCTATCGTCAGGCGAGTTATTTACGCCCCAGACCGGCAGGATTACCTATCAGCAAAAATAAGAGCAACTTGAACACATCCCGTCGTTTTTGTTAGGATAAATTATCTGCTTTTAAGGAGGTTTCCAATGAAAAAAACTTGGCTTTTGCTGTTTGCGGCAATGTTGTTGCCCGTAGCCTTACTGGCTAAAACGACTACGATTTATCATACCAGCGACGTGCACGGCTTTTTCTTTCCGCGCAACGGACAGGGCGGTTTTGCCGCGTTAGAATCCGTGCTGAAAAAAGGCCCGCAAAATTATTTGCTGTTGGACAGCGGGGACTTTGCCAACGGCACTGTGGAAACCCGTAACTCCAAAGGCTTAAAAGCGGTGCAAATTATGAACCGTATGGGTTACGACGCGGCCACTATCGGAAACCACGAATTTGACTTTAAAGATGCCGCGGTTGCGCCTATTTTAGCCAATGCACAGTTTGCTGTTTTGGCCGCCAACTTTTTTGATAAATCTACGGGCAAATATCCTGCCACTGTACAGCCCTATAAAATTTTTGATGTAAATGGCATTAAAGTAGCCGTTATTGGGCTAGCCAACCGCACTCCCACCAATCCGGCGAAGTCCTACTCCTATGGTAAACCGTTTGATGCTTTGGAAAAAGCCTTAAAGGAAGTGGAAGCCAAACAGCCTAATTTCGTGGTGGTTATCGTGCACGATTCGTTTAAAGACGAAAAACACGGGGTGGCCTCCTATGTAGGGGAAATTGCCAAGCGTTTTGAAGGCCGCGTGCAGGTGGTGTTGGGCGGGCACGCACACAACATTTTGCAAAACAAATATGTAAACGGTACGTTATTTGTAGAAAGCGGTTGCTATTTAAATAACGTAAGCCGTATTACCGTGGAAACGGACGACAAAACGGGCAAGGTGCTATCTGCCAAGTCCGAACTGGTTCCGCTTATCATAGCCGAAACGGGCGAGGATAAAGCGATGAAGGAATATGTTGATTCCTTGCGTGAGCCTGGGGTGGATGAGGTAGTCGGCGAAGCCAAGGAAACCTTGTCCAAACTTCCGTTATCCAAGGACCGCCAGGATTCCCCGCTTAACGACTGGATTGCCGACTTACTCCGCAACTATTCCGGTGCGCAGATTGCCGTGCACAACAACGGCGGCACGCGCGTGGACCTTAAAAAGGGGGAAGTAACAAAACGCGATTTGATTGAAATCCATCCGTTTGATAATACGGTTACGCTGGTAACGGTGGACGGTAAATTTTTAAAGAAATTTGTAAAAAAGGGTTTTGCCCCGCGCAGTTTATATACTTATTCCGGGTTGACGATTACTTATAAACAAACAAAACGCGGAAAGGTGAAAGACCTGAAACTGTTTATAGACGGAAAACCCGTAGAAAACAACAAGAAATATACGTTGGTTACCAATTCTTATATTGCCGGTGGCGGGAGCGAAGGCTGGATGTTTAAGCAAATTCCGGCGGAAAACAAAAAATTAGCCGGAAATAAAACTATCCGCGATTTAATGGAAGACGCCCTTAAAAAGGGGCCGGTAACTGCCCCCGAAACCGGGAGAATTATCAAACGCTGATATGCGCGTAAAGTCTATTCTTTTTATTTTACTGGCGGCCGCCTTATCAGGCGGCTGCCTGCACGAAGAACTGTACCCGGTGGATGTTTATTATACTGCTGATGTGCAGGGATTTTATTGGTCCCGTATGGAGCCGCGCTTTGAAAATAAAGAAGCGGGCGGATATGCGGTGCTAAAAAATTTCTTGCAAACCCGCCCCGCCCCGTATTTGCTGTTTGACGGCGGCAACTGGTTCGGTTCTGCGCCGGAGGGAAATTTGACCAAGGGTGCGTATGTGGCCGAACTGACCAAAACCATCCCTTATACAGCCGGGTCTGTAAGCGATAAAGACTTGGCTTACGGTTGGCCGTCCTTGCGCAATACTGTGCGCGAATTGCCTTATCCTTTTATCGTTTCCAATTTGAAGTTGGAGGGCAAAATTCCGTGGCCTATGCACGATTATCAAATTCGTACGGTGGACGGTATAAAAATCGGCATTTTTGGTTTAATTGACCCACAGGCTATTAATAAAAATAAAGGCCGTTTGTTGGGTTTAACCGCGCAGGACCCGGTACAAGTAGCCAAGGATATGACATCTCTTTTGCGGGAAAAAGGTGTTGATTTTATCATTGTATTAAGCGCGCTCGGCGAGGAACAAAAGGACGGAGTCAGTGATGCTTCTTTGGCCGGAGAGGTGGAACATTTGGGGCTTATTTTAAGTGCCAATAAGGACCGCGAAAACGCCGAAACCGATACCGTCAATAATACCTTTATCGTTTATCCCGGCTCCAAGTTGGATAGTATCGGGCATATCCGCCTGTTGTTTGATAAAAACAAACAAGTGCGTGAGGTGAAATTTGAAGATATCCCTTTGTTTAAGGAAGAATTTGGGGAGGATGAGGAAATTGCCTCCCGTGCCGCGGCTCTGCGCGCGGATACCCGCAAAAAAATGAATGCCCGCGTAGCCGATATGCCACAGCCGGTGGCAACCTCGCTTACGGCGGAGTCTCCGCTGGGGGATTTGTTAGCCCAGTGCTTATACAAATGGTCCAAACTGGACGGCGCAATTATCAATTCGGACTCTATCCGCAACGCGTTGCCCGAGGGCCGGGTAACGGAGTATGATTTGTATAAAACATATCCGTATGGTGACAATATTACCTTTATTACTATTAAAGGCGCGGCCTTTTTAAAAGCATTGGAAGATTCTTTAAATGCCAAGGATAATTTTCCGCAAGTGGCGGGGTTTACGGTGTCGTATGCGGTTACGCAAGAGGGCAAAAAAATCCGCCAAGTAGTGCTTGAAAAAAACGGACGCACAGTCAATCCGCGCGAAACATACCGCTTTGCTGTTACGGACCACGTGTTGGCGGGCGGTTTTGGACATGACGGCTTTATTGATTCGCTGGAATTTAAAAATACCTTTGTGGAAGCGCGCCAAATTATGCGCTCCTGTTTGGTCCGCCAAAAAACGGTTGAACTGCCCAAATTGGGACGCTGGAAGAAAGTAAAATGAGCCTAATCCGTCCTTTAAAAATAGGGTCCTTTACCGTTCCCAACAATTTAATTTTAGCCCCGATGGCCGGTATTACAGATTCGCCCTTCCGCGTGCTCTGTTTAAAAGGCGGGGCGGGACTTGTGTGTGCGGAAATGGTGTCCGCGCACGCCTTGCACTATGGTAACGAAAAAAGCGGACGGATGTTGCAGGTCAACCCAAAAGAGCACCCGGTTTCTATGCAGATTTTTGGAGCAGACGAAACCACTATTGCCGAGGCCGCCAAAAATGCCGAAGCCTGCGGAGCCGATATAGTAGATTTAAATGCAGGGTGCCCTGTTAAAAAAATTAATAAAGCGGGAGCCGGCTGTGTTTTGATGAAAGATGAAGCAAAATTGGGCCGGTTGTTGGAAGCCGCCGTTAAAAGCGTTAAAATACCGGTAACACTCAAAACACGCATTGCGTTAACGCACAAGGAATTGCTGGGAGTGCGCCTTGCTAAATTGGCCGAGAATTGTGGCTGTGCGGCGGTAACGTTGCACGCGCGTGCGGCGGTGGACGTACACAGCGGAGAGCCAAATATCGGGGCAGTTGCCGAAGCGTGCGCAACAGTTAAAATACCTGTTATCGGCAACGGTGGGGTATTGACGGCCGAAACGGCAAAAAAATTTTTACAAGCAGGATGCGCCGGGGTAATGATTGGGCGCGGAGCCATTGGCAATCCGTTTATCTTTCAAGACATTATTAATGCTTTTGAAGGCAAAGAACCCGCCAGCAATTCGCCTGCAAAGCGGCTTGAAATTTATTTGCACCTCATCCGCGAAAATGTTTCTTATTACGGCGAGCGTATTGGTGTAAACCGCAGCCGGAAAACGGCCGGATATTGGATAAAGGATTTCCCCAACGCCTCGGAAATGCGCGGCCTTTTTGTGCGGCTGGATACCTTGGCGGATATTGAAAAGTTATTTGCGGAAACCCTGTCCCGTCTGTGCGCATAAAAAAATCCCATAAAATCTTGTACATTTTGATATAATATATAGGAAACCACGAGTCATTAAGACAGCGGCCAACCACTCCGCTGCGCATTAATTACAAAAGGTAGAAACAAAATTATGACAAAAACTTTTTTGCCTTCCGTAAAGGAAGTGGAAACCACCCGCAAATGGCATCATATTGACGCCACGGGCCAAACCCTGGGCAGATTGGCTACCCAAATTGCCGTCTTGCTTATGGGTAAACACAAAAAGACCTATACGCCCAATATGGACTGCGGCGACTTCGTCGTCGTTACCAATGCCGGCAAAATCAAATTGACCGGTAAAAAAATGGAACAAAAGGTTTACTTCTCCCACTCCGGTTATGCCAAGGGTGGTAAAGAAACCCCGGTCAAAAGAGTGTTGGAAAACAACCCCACCAGAGTTTTGGAACTGGCCGTTAAAAGAATGTTGGACGAAAACAAACTTCGCGCGCCCAGGATGAAACGCTTGCGCTTGTTTGCTGGCGAAGAACACGCTTTCACCGAACGCTTTGGTAAATAAGAGGGATAGAAATTTATGAACAATACGAAAGAACTCAAAACCGGAAGAAGAAAAACCTCCGTCGCCCAAGTTGAACTTTTAAAGGGTAAAGGGGTTATTACCGTAAACGCCAAATCTTTGGATGAATACTTCGGCAACCACGCCCGCTGCAAATCTGCCGTTAAGGCCCCGCTCGTGGTTACCAACCTGGAAAAAGAATACGACGTTACCGCCAAAGTAGTGGGCGGTGGTGTATCCTCCCAGGCAGGTGCTTTGCGCCACGCGATTGCGCGCTCTATCGCCGCAATGAGCGAAGATCTTAAAAAAGCCGTCAAAAAGGCCGGTTATCTTACCCGCGACCCGCGTATGGTTGAAAGAAAGAAACCCGGTCAGCCCGGTGCCCGCAAACGCTTCCAGTTCTCCAAACGTTAATCGTTGGCTGGAAACTTGCAGGAAATGTTTTACAAAACCCCCGCTCTTTGGAGTGGGGGTTTTTGTGTGTAGAGAAATAGTAAGCGGGGGGGGGATATTTATTGTTGTTTTCCCCAAGTGGGAGCGGGCCGTGCTAAGGTTGCGGTTTGTTCAGCGTGATATGCCACAGGTATTCGGTATTGCCGTGAGTGCCTTTAATCGGGCTTTCTATCACTTCGCCGCAGACGCCGCCGTATTTTTCTTTTAACTGTTCATTAAAAAAATCTTGTACGCGCTTAATGGCCAGTTGGCGGTTTTCTTCGGTTTTTACAATACCGTGCGGCACCTGTTTGGGGGTGAGTTCAAATTGCGGTTTAATTAAAAGGACTATTTCGCTTTGCAGTGCCATTACTTTAAAAAGAGGCTCCATAATCATTGTAAGCGAAATAAAAGAAACATCTACCGCCGCAAATTGCGGGGCCGAATCAAACAAATCTGCCGTCATATAGCGGGCATTGGTTTCGGGTTTAAAGTGGAAATTTTTGTAACGGCGCATTTCGTCGGCCAGTTGGCCTTTTCCTACGTCCACACCGTAAACTTCTTTGGCTCCGGCCTGAATCATACAGTCGCTAAATCCGCCGGTCGCCACTCCGATATCCACGCACACTTTGTTTTTAATATCAATGTTCCAATGTTTTAAGGCTCCTGCCAGTTTTAGGCCGCCGCGGGAAACATACGGGCAAGATTTTTCTTTAATAGAAATTTTATCTTCGGGCAAAATGGTGCGGTCGGCGCGGGTGTCAATTTCACCGTTTACCAATATTTCTCCGGCCATAATGGAAGCCTGCGCGCGGTTGCGGCTTTGAAAAAATCCCTGTTCTACCAAGGCCATATCCAGACGTAATTTTTTATTTGCCATTTTCGTCCTCGGCGAGTTCCGTGTTAAAGGGCTCGGTCATCATTTCGGCTCCTTTCTTTTTTAATTCTTCCACTTTAAATTTAACCGTTTCCAACTTTTGTGAAAGTTCTTTTGAAAGGGTTACTCCCTCTTCAAACAGTTTGACGGAGGCGTCCAAATCGGTTTGTTCTTCTTCCAACTTGGCGACGATTTCTTCCAAGCGGGAGAGTTGTTTTTCAAAATTAAATTTTGTCATAAATCCTCACTTAACAGTGGCATGAATCATACCGTCCTGTACTTGAATATATACGGTTTCGCCCGGGGCGGTTTGGTGCACCCGGCTGATGACGGAGCCGTCCTGCTTGCGCGTAATGCTGTAACCGCGTTTTAACACGGCCTGCGGCCCTAATGCCGCCAGTTGGCCTTGGGCTAGTTTAAAGCGGTGCGAAAAGTTATTTAATTTTTCCTTCCAGGCATTTTCTAAACGCGTATTTAATTCATCTAAATCCTGTTCTTTGCTTTGCGTAATAGTTTCCGGGTGAACGAACACGCGGCTGTTTGCGCACAAGTCATATCTGCGTTTGGCGCGTTCGTAAAATAAACTGACAGATTGTAACAGCCGCTTTTGCAACTGCTTGATATAATCCTGCGTATTTTGGGAATTTTTTACCACCAGTTCGGCCGCGGCTGACGGAGTGGGGGCGCGCAAATCGGCCACGAAATCGGCAATCGTAAAATCAACCTCGTGCCCCACACACGAAATGACCGGAATTTTGCTTTTAAAAATAGCCCGGGCGACGGCTTCTTCGTTAAATGCCCATAAATCTTCTATACTTCCGCCTCCGCGCCCTACTAACAGCACATCTGGCGCAGGCTTAAAGCGGTTCAAATCGGCGATGGCTTGGGCAATTTGCGGGGCGGCTTCGTCCCCTTGTACCAGTACCGGGGCTATTAAAATTTCTAAATGCGGGCTGCGGCGCTTTAAAACGGATAAAATATCCCGCACTGCCGCACCCGTGGGCGAAGTTACAACGCCAATTCTTTGCGGATACGCGGGAATCGGTTTTTTATGTTCGGGGGCGAAAAGGCCCTCTGCTTCCAACTTCTTTTTTAATTTTTCAAATTCTAAATAGAGGTTTCCCTTGGCTAACGCTTCCACGGTTTTTACAACAATTTGGTAGCGCCCCTGTTTGGCATAGCAGGAAAGGCTGCCCCATACGCGCACCTGCAAGCCTTCTTGCAGTTCTCCCGTAAATTTGCGCGCATCCCACTTGAACATAACAGCAGACAACAACGCTTCCCTGTCTTTTAAATCAAAGTAAACGTGCCCGCTGGCGGCTTCGCGCAAATTGCTGATTTCGCCCTCTACAAAAATATCGCGGAATACTCCCTCCAAAGTTTGCTTAACGGCAAGCGTAATGGCGGTAACGGTAAAGACCTGTCCTCTAAAAGGGGCTTCCGGTTCCATTTATTCTCCTTTGATTTTTTTGAGCCGCTCAATGAGTGCGGCTTCTTTGCCCAATATGCCGGGAGTAAAAAATTTCATTGGGCTGGGCATATAAAGTTGCCGGACATAATGATTGGGGTAATCGTGCGCGTATTTGTAGCCGTTGTTTTTTCCGCCGGAACGCAGATTATCCGGCACCGGGCGGTATTTGCCTTCGCGCACTTCTTGTAAGGCCGCATTGATAGCCAGGTAAGCAGAGTTGCTTTTGGGACAACAGGCCACATAAATAGCCGCGTGGGCCAAGGGAATACGCACTTCGGGCATACCCAATTCTTCTGCCGCTTGAAAGGCGGATTGCGCAATCATCAGCGCGGCCGGTTCAGCCAACCCTACGTCTTCACTCGCACAAATTAAAATACGGCGGGCAATAAAGCGCGGGTCTTCGCCGCTTTCCAGCATACGCGCCAACCAATACACGGCGGCATCCGGGTCAGAGCCGCGCATAGATTTAATAAAAGCGGAAATGATATCGTAATGCTCGTCGCCTTTTTTATCATAATTTAAGTGGCGGCGCTGGATGCACTCTTGCGCAATTTCCAAAGTAATGTGCTTTATTTTATCCTCGCCCGGTTCGGTGGTAACGAACGCCAATTCGGCGGCATTTAGCATTTTTCGGCTGTCGCCGTTGGCTTGGGTGATAAAGTATTCGGCGGCATCCGGAGCGATTTGTGCGTTTTCTTTCTCGGCGGCACGCGTTAAAATTTTAAGCAAATCTTTTTCGCCCAATGCTTTAAATTCAAAAACGGAAAAACGGGATAACAGTGCGGTGTTAATGTAAAAATAAGGGTTTTCGGTTGTAATGCCGATTAAAATAATATCTCCCCGTTCCACGGACGGCAACAGAACATCCTGCTGGGTTTTGTTAAAATGATGAATTTCGTCCAAAATAACCAAAGTGCGCTTTTGGTCAAAAGAGGGGGTGCGGGCGCGGTCTTTGGCTTCCGCCAACACTTTTTTGATGTCTGCTACACCGGCTGCCGCCGCATTTAATTCTACCGTATAGGCCTGCGTGCGTGAGGCTATGTAACGTGCGGTGGCTGTTTTGCCGCAACCGGGCGGGCCGAAAAATACGGCGGATTTAATCATATCCGCTTCCAACAGGCGGCGAAGCATTTTGCCCGGCCCTAATAGATGCGGCTGTCCGGCAAATTCCTCTAATGTTTTGGGCGCCTGGCGCGCGGCCAGCGGGATATTTTCGTTTTCTTGCATAAAATTATTTATGGTTAGCGTTCAAGGCGGATTGTAATTTTACAATCAAATCGTCCACGCGCGATTCTTCTTCCTTGCGTTTTCCGCCGTCATTTTGACGTTGTAAATATGCCACTGCCGCAAAATGGAGCGCGGTAATAAGGGCTTGTTTGAGCGTGTCTATTTCGTCTAATCCTTGCATATATTTTTCCACCGTTGCGGCTAGGTCTGTCAGTTCCACGGCGCCGAGTTCGGTGGTTTCTATATCCAGCGGGATACGCTTTATTTCTACTTGAACAATCTCTTTGGCCATATAAGTTTATTTTACTTTTTTCCTTCTTTTTTGTGTAAAAAGAAGCAAAGTTTAGATGTTCTTTTTCTAATCGTAGAAAAAGAACCAAAAATACTCGTTGCCCAACGCCTTATAAAATGCAGGTTTTGGTGGGTATTTTTATAACTCGCCTGCGGCTCAAACAAATAAAAATGCGACCCTGCCAAAACCGCCTCTTATAAACAAGGCAAGGGGAGCAGAAACGGACAAACGGGAAAAACGGCTTTAAAATTCCTCTTTATTTTCCCTATACAGCCGCCTAAAATACTATAATAAGTATATGACTATTACCGAATTTCAACAAGCCTGCTCCGCTATTGAGCAGGACTATAAAACAAAAATCAGCCAAGCGGCCGATTTAGCCGCCGTGGAAGAATTGCGCGTTGCGGCCCTCGGGCGCAAAGGCGCATTAACGGAACTTTTAAAAGGCTTAAAAGATTTTTCCATTGAAGAAAAGAAACAAGCCGGTCCCTTGGGCAACGCTTTGAAAGTCGCCTTGTCTGCCGCGCTTGACGAAAAAACTGAATTTTTTACTGCTAAACAAATTAATGACGAATTAAATAAAGTTACCTTAGATTTAACCCTTCCCGGCTACCCCGTGGCCAAAGGCCACCGCCACCCGCTTTCCGTGGCGCAGGACCGTATGACGGAGATTCTTTCTCGTTTGGGTTTTGAGTGGGCCGAAGGGCCTTGGGTGGAGGACGAAAAGCACAACTTTGATTTGCTGAATATCCCGCTGCACCACCCGGCGCGTGATGCACAGGATACTTTCTTTGTGGACGGCAAAATGCCGCTTGTCTTGCGCACACATACCTCTAACGTGCAAAGCCGGTATATGGAAAAACACAAACCGCCGCTTCGCATTATGGCCCCCGGCCGCGTATTTAGAAACGACAGTTTGGACGCTACACACAGCCCCGTATTTCACCAAATTGAAGGCTTGTATGTGGATAAAAATGTAAGTATGGCCAGCCTTAAAAGCGATTTAACCGCCTTTATGAAAGGGCTTTTTGGCAATAAGGCCGAAATCCGCTTCCGCCCCTCGTTCTTTCCGTTTACGGAACCCAGCGTAGAGGTGGACGTAAAGTGCGTTTTCTGCCAAGGAAAAGGGTGTAATGTGTGCAAGGGCAGCGGTTGGATTGAAATGCTGGGTGCGGGTGTGGTTCACCCCAACGTACTTAAAAACTGCGGCATTGATCCCGAACAGTTTAGCGGGTACGCCTTTGGTATGGGCGTGGAACGCTTGGCTATGATGATGCTTAACATTAAAGATATCCGTACATTTTATGAAAACGACTTGCGCGTATTAAAACAATTTTAAGGACAGATTATGAAAATTTTGTATTCTTGGCTCAAAGATTTTATTGATATTGATTTAACCCCCGAGGAATTAGTAAAAAAACTGACCGACCTTGGTATTGAAGTGGCTTCTGTGGAAAAGACAGGGGCAGATTTTGAAGGGGTCCGTGTGGCCCAAATCATCAAAATAGAGGACCACCCCAATTCCGACCATTTGCACTTGGTAACACTGGACTTAGGCGGTGGAAAAACACAGCGCGTGGTGTGCGGCGCGCCAAACGTGGCCATTGGGCAAAAAGTGCCGCTTGCACTCTTGGGAGCCCGCGTGGGTAAAATGGTAATGAAACCGGTGGTGCTTCGAGGTGTTCCGTCCGAGGGGATGATTTGCTCGTCTGACGAATTAGGTTTAACCCATACCCGCGCACACGGAATTTTGGTGTTGGATGAAAATTTGGAATTGGGCACGGATGTTGCCTCCCTCTATGGCAAAGCGGATTCTTTGTTTGATTTGGAAATTACATCAAACCGCCCCGATTTGCTCTCCCACCTGGGGGTGGCGCGTGAATTGGCGGCACTGTTAAATAAGCCCGTTAAAATGCCTGCTATTAAAGATTTGCCCGGCGAAGGAAAAGCATTAAATGTGGAAATTAAAAACGCCGAAGCCTGCCCGCGCTATATCGGGCGCGTTATCCGCGGGGTAAAAAATGCCGAATCGCCCGAGTGGCTCAAAAGCCGTTTGGCTGCGATGGGGCTGAACCCCAAAAATGCGCTTGTGGATGTAACAAATTATGTGATGTTTGAACTGGGCAATCCGCTCCACGCATTTGATTTGCGCGAAGTGGAGGGCGACACGGTTATCGTGCGCAACGCGGAAGAAGGGGAAAAGTTTACCGTGTTGGGCGGGCGCGAACTGACGTTAAACGCCAACTGCCTGATGATTGCCGATAACAAAAAGGCAACGGCTCTGGCAGGTATTATGGGCGGAAAAGACAGCGGTATTAAGGACGATACAAAAGATATTTTTCTGGAAGCCGCGTATTTCAACCCGCCTACCGTTAACAAAACAGTCAAAAAATTTGCCATTTCGTCCGACTCCTCCCAACGCTTTGAACGCGGAACGGATATTGAAGGGGCTATGACGGCAATGCGCCGCGCGAGTGATTTGTTTGTACAAATTTGCGGCGGTACTCCCAGCGAAATCAACGATGTTTATCCCGTTAAATACGAAAACCCGACGGTTATGTTTACTCCGGCGGAAATTAACGGCATTTTAGGCACGCAGATTAGCGACGAGCGCTTAAAAGAAATCTTCGGTCGCTTGGCTGCTGAATTTCACGCGGACGGCGAAAAATGGACCTTTAAAGCTCCTACGCACCGCCGGGACTTGAACCACAAATGGGACTTGGCAGAAGAAGCCGCCAGATTTGCGGGCTATGATATGATTCCCGTAAGTGAAACAAAAGCCAGCCTGATGTTTGCCGATAATCCAAAAGGGATTGATTTAGGCAAAAAATATGCCTCTGCGTTAATTGGGGCGGGCTTCTGCGAGTGTAAAAATATTGATTTCTTGGGAGAAAAAGAACTCAAAACTTTTGGTTTTGACCCTAAGTTCTGCATTAAAATTAAAAATGCCTTGGCCCAAGGGTGGGATTATTTGCGCCCGACTTTGTTGCCTTCTTTGCTCAAAAATGTGGAGAGCAATTTTCGCTTTGGCAATACTAATTTAGCCTTGTTTGAAACGACCAAAACATTCCAATCTATTAAGGGCTTCCCGGTGGAAGGGTACGCGGTGTCCGGCGTTTTAACGGGAACTTTGGAGCAGGAAAAATTCTTTGGAGGGGCGGAAAAACCGGTAGATTTTTATTGGTTAAAAGGCCTGATGCAGGCGGTGTTGTCCGACGTGGAGAGGGTAACTTTGGTTCCGTCCAAAAAAGCCCCGGTATATATGCACCCCAAAATTTGTATGGATATTATGCTGGGCGGCAAGGCAATCGGCTTGTTTGGCAAATTTCATCCGCTTGCGTTAAAGGCTTGCGGCATTAAAACTCCCGAAGTATGGGGCTTTGAGTTTGCCACGAAACTGATTGAAAAGGCTTTTTCTGCGCAAGATTTTAAGCCTGCCAAAGCGGTGGCGGTATTTCCGCCGTCTTTGCGCGACTTGTCGGTTGTGGTGGATGAAGAAAAATCTTATGCGGATATTATCAGCGCGCTTGAAAAAACACCGCTTGATGTGGACCTTTCGTACCACTTGATTGATTTGTATCAAGGCGAACATTTGCCTGCGGGCAAAAAAAGCGTAACGTTCAGTTTAGCCTTTTCCAATAAAGAACGTACCTTGAAAGACAAGGAAACGGACGACGCGTTTAACCGCATTGTGGAACAGTTGCGCGTGCAAGTGGGAGCGGAACTGCGGTAATATGCAGGAAAAATTAAAACAACTGGAACTTTTAACGTCGCAAATACTCGCCCGGCAGAAGGAATTGCAGGGCGAGAACGGCGCGTTAAAGGCGCGGGTGCGCACCTTAGAGGACAGTTTGGAAAAATTAAAAAATACGGAAGCCGAATTGCGCGAACTGAAAGAGTGGAAAAAGAACACGCAAACGGTTCTAAAACGATTATCCGCCCGGTTGGATAAAGAAATTGCAAAGGCCAAAGAAAACGAAGAAAACATCGTTTAGCGTGGCCTAAGCGGTAGATTTAAAAAACGGAACGCTCCATACTGGGCGTTCCGTTTTTGTCTGGCTAAAAAAAGATTTATGCGGCGGGCATCATCGCGGCTTTTACGTCTGCCCCCATCGGAGTAGGCATTCCGTTTTTATTCACGCAAACCAGTGTGGTTTTTCCCTTGGTGCATAAACGGCCGTCTTGGTTGGTAATGAGGTTTTCAAACACAATCTTAATGTCCGACACTTCCAATACTTTGGCGGATACGTCAATTACGTCTGCGTAACGTACGGAATATTTGTATTCCACTTCCTGCCGGGCTACCACAAAGTACAATCCGCGTTCAATAAGCGCGGGAACAGAAAAACCTTTTTCCGCCATATAGAGGGTGCGCGCTTCTTCAAAATATTTTAAGTAGTTGGCGTAATAGACTACATTTCCACAGTCTGTATCGTGATAAAAAATAGTTTTTTTCATTTTATTCTCCAATAATTTTAATCAAAATCCGTTTGTTTCTTTGTCCGTCAAATTCTCCGTAAAAAATAGTTTCCCACGGGCCGAAATCCAGATGTCCGTCCGTAACCGCCACCACGACCTCGCGTCCGAGCAGGGTGCGCTTTAAATGTGCGTCGCCATTGTCTTCTCCGGTCAAGTTGTGTTGGTATTTATCAATCCCGTAGGGGGCCAGTTTTTCCGTCCAGCGTAAAAAATCTGCGTGCAGGCCGCGCTCGTTATCGTTGATAAATACACTGGATGTAATGTGCATAGAATTAACCAGGCACAAGCCTTCTTTTATGCCGCTTTTAGCCAATGCTTCCTCTACTTGCGGCGTGATATTTACGATTTCGTAATGTTTTTCCGTACAAACAGTTAGATATTGGGTATAAGATTTCATATAATAAATTATACTTGATATGGAGGTCCGGCAGAACGGCCGTATGTTATGAAGAAAGAAGAGTTAATGGATTTACTGCGTAATCCCGCCAAGTATCACCAGAAAAAACAAGCGGCCCAAAACCCGCAGGGGGCGGCCAAGGCCCAGTCGGCCGCTACAACTGAAAAACGCACACAGGACACGCTTTTGTTGGGTGTGGGGATAGGTGTGGTGGCGTTGGTGTTAATTACGATAGTGATTATTTTATCTGCCCAAAAAAGAGCCGATAACTTAACGGCGGCATTGGACCCCAACCAAGTAAAGGGATTGGCGGCGGCGAATACCGAGTTTAATCCCAACACCGGGGTAACGTATGTGCAACTGCAAGAAGGGCAGGACCGCAACGTAGCCGTAAGTAACTTAGGCTCCACATTGCCGATTATCAGCCGTTTTAATTTTAAGGCATTTACTCCTAAAAGTTACGAAATTATCGGCGCGGCTCCGTGGGCACTTACGACCAATTTTTCATCTAATTTAGCAGACCCCGATTTGATGCGTTATCTGTTGGCTAACGATAAGATGTGTAAGGCCTTTTTAGCCCGCCCGGACGTGGCTCCTTTGTTGGAGGACCCGCAACTTCTGCTGGCGTTTAGCGAGGATCCAAATGCGATGTCAGAATTTTTTGATAGCGAAACCGTCAAACAGGTGCTTGCCAGCGAACCGATGGTATTGGCGGTGGCAAACAGCCGTTTTATGAGTTATTTGCTTATCAGCAAGGCTGTTAAATATTTCCGCGACCGTCCGCAGGAAGCCGCACGCATTATTGCATCAAATCCGCATTTAAAAGCCTTGCAAGGAAACCCCCATATCCGCAAAGCGGTGGAGCAAAATACGTATTTAAAGCCGATAGCAACTATTTTGTTGGGCGGAAATTCTACGACGGGAAAAGCACAAAAAACATCCCGAAAAAAATAAATATTGTACACAACGTAAAAAATTTGTTATAATTTTATTGTTGAGGGTAAACAGATTTATGCGGGCGTGGTTCAATGGTAGAACGCGACCTTGCCAAGGTTGAGACGAGAGTTCGATTCTCTTCGCCCGCTCCATTTAAAAGCCCCGGTTTAATCCGGGGCTTTTGGTTTTTATATTCACCTGCCGCAGGGCCTATAAAAAAGATAGGTCCAAAATACCTGAAAAATGGGTCCAAAGACCCTCGTAAATTTCCACTTAAAAATAGATACTTAAATAAGAAGGATGTATAAGGGGATAAAATATGAAAAACTTTCTTTTTATTTTAGCGGCTTGTTTGATGGTTTCGCTGGTTAATGCGGCTCCTGCAGCCCAGCCTCGTCCGCAGTTGAACAAAAAATTGCAGGCTGCCGTGCAAGCGGCTGCCCAAAGGCATCAAGGTTCCGTAGATTTGGACAAAGAAGATGATTTCGGCAATACGCCCGTTTTCGCGGCGGCCCAAAAAGGAGATGCCAAGGCTATTGCTTCCTATATCAAATCCGCCAAGAGCGGCAATTTCTTGCTTAAAACGGGCAAAAACGGCAATAACGTGTTCCACGTTGCCCGCAACAAAGACTCTTTTTTGGCTTTGGCTTATGGTATCCGCCATTTTTATCCGCGTGAATATCAAAAGCATTTACACCTTTTAATGAATCAGCGCAATGCGGCTGGGGAACTCCCGGTACAAACGCAAATTAATTACGGGCGTGCGGATATGTTTTTTGCGGAAATTCCCTATACCGATTTGTACAAGAGCATTATGAATATTAAGAGCAAACTTTCCGCCGGCGGAATTGTGGCGGATGTAGCGCAGACTGAGGCCGCCGAAGTGGTAAAAATGAGCAAGGATAACAGCGGCCGCACGATTGCACAAGCCGCGCGCGATAATGCTTCTGTCCCGGGTATGGATAAAGTGGTTGCTTTCTTTAACGAAAACGCTTCCTACCTGTAAAAACTTTTTATCCCCTGCACCTCCGGTTCCCCCACCGGGGGTGTTCCTTTTTATATCATAAAAAACGCCCGGCGGGAACCGGGCGCTTTTCCTGAAATTTCGCAAATACTTAACTAAAAAACTTAATGGAGTTAGGCAAAATAACGTCCTCCATTACGCTTAATGCAAATGAATCGGTCATTCCGGCAATATAGTCGGCGATAATTGTATCAATTTGCGCGGGGTTTTCTTTATATATGTTTGTCATAGAACGCATATACTTGGCAAAATTCTTAGCGGTGGTTTTGCCTTCTTGTTCGTATGCCTCGTAGTCAAAGCCGTATCGCTTAAAAATCGTGCGGAAATAATCAAACAAATCGCGGATACATTTGTCTATGGTTTCCTTGCGCTGGCGCATTTGCTCGTTGTGGTAAATGCGGGTATAGTTAAATTCGCGCAACTGGGAAATCAGCCCAAATTTATCAGCCGAAAAGCCAATGCAATCTTGGTCCTTGGAGTGGTTAATTAGGTCCAGGGTCAGCGTGTTGATAATTTCCCCGTTAGACGTTCCTATTTCTTCGCGTACATCTTTGGGAATATCGTTGGTGGTGATGAGGTCTGCCTTTACGGCGTCCTCAATATCCCGCCCTAAATAGGCAATTTTATCGGACAGGCGCACAATGCACCCCTCATAAGTAGATGGCATATGGTCGCGCCCGGTGATTTTTTCCAAATCGTTCGGCACCGCAGCGGGGCGGAGTTGGTTATTGGTGAAATCTTCGCCGCAATGGCAGATGATTCCGTCCTTTACGGCAAAGGTTAAATTTAATCCTTCCCCATAATTGGCTAAATGTTCCACCACGCGGTAACTGTTCAGTTCGTGTAAAAAGCGTTTGGGGCGGATGCAAGCGTCTATGGCGCGTTCGCCCTCGTGCCCGAAAGGGGCGTGTCCGATATCGTGGCCCAAGCCGATAGCATAGGCCATATCTTCGCTTAATTGCCAGTTGCCGCTTTTGTTGAGCCCCCGGCAAATAGTAGCGGCTATGGTCGCTACGTGCAGTACGTGTTCTATGCGGGTGCAAATGTGGTCATTGTTTGGGGCAAAGAATACTTGGGTTTTATGTTTCAGGCGGCGAAACGGCAGAGAGTGGATAATTTTTGTCTGGTCGCGGAAATATTCATCCCGCAAATCAGGATGATGCGGATGTGTACGCTGTAAATAAATTTGATCACTAAACGGATTTTTTATCATAAAATTATGATACCATAATATAGAACTTATATAGAAGTGTTAAGGAGCCTTTTATGACTATTGCGGCCGTTTATGCAGGCACATTTGATCCCGTTACGCTGGGGCACGCGGATATTGCGCGCCGTGCGGCACGTGCGTTCGGGGCACTTGTGGTGTTGGTAATTCCCAACGGAAACAAACAACCGTTGTTTAGTCCGGCGGAACGGGTGGCTTTGTTAAAGGAAACTTTTAAGGACGAACCGTTAATCCGCGTGGAACAGGCGGAAGGATTATTGGCGGATTACCTCAAAAAAAACAATTTGCATATTTTGGTGCGCGGGGTACGCGGCGCGGCGGATATGGAACACGAACTGACAAACGCTTATTATAATAAGTTGTTTTGTCCCGGGGCCGAAACGGTTTTCTTTCCGGCCCGTCCCGAATACGCTTTTTTAAGTTCGTCTGCGGTGCGCGAAGCCGCCGGCTATGGGGGGGATATTTCTTCCTTGGTGCCGCCGTGTGTGGCACGTGCATTAAAAGACAAGTTGGACAAATAGACATAATCCAAAAGACTTATATAAAAAATGGGTCTTTTGCTCCGTTGTGCAAGTTGGCAAAGTTTACTAAAATATAGGTGGAGACGGATAAAAGGAGTTTTAGATGTACTGCGCCAAAGACCAACAATTTGTGTGTCAGTGCTCGCCCCTGCAATTTTTAGCAATAAAAGAGGGGGGCGTGTCCGCTTTCCCTAATTCCTTAAAAATTTCCCGTATTCAATCAGCCATACCCCCGGAAATATGCCTGCCCAAGTGGCAGGGCCTATTTTTATATAGGGCTAAAAAACCTAGGACTTCTAGGTCTTTTGGCCCTATTTTTTTTGCGAACTTTTTCCAATAATTAAGGGAGAGGAGAACCTTATTATGAAAACAACCCTGTCGCTTTTACTCAGTTTTTGTATTCTATTTAGCAGCGTTTCCCCATCGCTGGCGCAATCTTTACCTGCTAAGGCCGGTAAAGGACTTGCCAAGCAAAGCCGGACCGTTGGCCAGGTGGTGAAAAGAGTCGCCGTCGTTCCCAACGTAAAATTGCCGTCCAATGTACAGGGGTATTCTGCCGGAGCGCGCGTGGGCCAAATGGTTCCCAATATCCTTCCCGGTGCGGTGGTGGCCCCTAATGCGGGTTCTGTGCAGGTTCCTTCCGATTTAATCCACTCTAAACTTGCGGCGTTAACCTCTCCTCACGCTTTGGCTGGTGGTGAACTGACTGATGGTTTGCCCGGTCCTATTTTTGCTCAAACCTCTCCAAAGGTTCGCGCGGCGGCTCTGCGCTCCCAGTTTGTTACGTTTTACTTGCACGGTAGCGCCAACTTGGTCCAGCAGACCGAAGCCGTTAAATTTTACCGCACGGAATTGGAAGTCTTGTCCGCCGCCTTTGCCAAACTTCCCAAAGGGGACGAACACTCCGTTTTATTGATTGCCTCCAATAAGCAACACGCTAACTATAAGGATGTTTTAAATTGCCACCACGCGTTGTCCGATGCGGCGGCTTTGGGCTTAGTGGGCACAAAAGCCGATGCCCCGGCCTTGATTAATTTTTATAAGCAAGCCGTAAACTCTCCCTTTGAAAAAACCGCGGAAGTAATTGCTGCCCGCGGTTTGTTGCGTCAAGGCGCTTATACCCAGTTACAGGAACTTGCCACCCTTACGGGGGCCAAAGGTCCGTTCTGGCAGAATTTAACCGCTGTGGCGCAAGAAAAAGGTTTGCCCGTTCAAATTACCGCTGTAACCGGTGAAGCCGCTCCTGCGTCCTCCGATATGGCCCGCTTCTTGAAATTGGGCTGCCCGCAAAACGTTTTAAATGCTGATATTTCCCGCCAGGCCACCCGCGATTGGTTGGAATTAGGCACCGTTCCGGCCGCCGAGCCTGTTGCCCCGGCGACGAAAGCGCAGCCTGCTGCTTCTCCCAAAGTGGAAATGCCGAAAGTGCAGTTGCCGGGAGCGGATTTGGCCTTATCTCCCACGGCTGTACCGACCGCCGGCGAAGCAGTAGCCGAGACCGCCGCGGTACCCGCTGAAACGAAGAGCACGGTGGAATTTTTGGGACGCTCCGAAAATGATAATTCTGGTGTAATGTACAGCGGTGTGCCCGTTTTTGCTATTGGAAAACTCTTTAAGAAAGGTGCGGCTTGGCTCAAAAACCGTTTTAGCAAAAAGGCTCCGGAACCCATTTATCACGAGCCGGGCTTGCACGACGCCACGCAAATTAGCGAGGTTTATTCCAATCTCCGCTCGCCCGAAGCCCCGGCCTCTGCTGATGAATTAATGGGAGCCGGCGAAGAAGGCCCGGTCCCGGTGTCGGAAAAAGGCTTTAAATTAACCCGCGTGGACGAAAACGGCATTGAACGCATTTTGCCCGTCAATTTGGAAATCAGCAACCGTTTCCGCGTAAAGGGTTATAACCGCGTGGCTTTTGCCTTAACCCCCAACTTTAAACACGGCTATGTGGCTGAACTGCGCAACCAAACCCAGCCGCCCTTGCGTATGGCGCACTTCTATATGCGCTTACAAGCGGACCAAGTGGGCTCTTTGGTTGATTTGGTGCGTGCCGCCGGGATGACCAAATTTAGTTTGAAACTGGAAAACCGCCCGGATGTGGTGTACAAAGCCGCTACCCAACAGGTAACTGATGCTGCCACAGGTGCTCTTTTGCCCTTGGAAGTAACTCTGCCGGAAAAAAGCGTAGCCCACGGCGAAAAAGTTGTGTTGTTGCCGGAAGGCAACTTGGCTTTGCAAGGCACGGATGGAAAAATTCACCACTTGTCCCGCTTTTATGTGCGCTTACCTAAAAACCAAATCGGCAAGTTTGTGGAAATTTTACGCCACAGCCCGACCAAATTTAATGTGTCTGTACATCCTACCCAAAACCGTGCGGACTTAATCGTGCGTGATGCTTCCTTGACGAACGTCAGTTTGGGTAAAACGATGGGTCCGGTGGTAAACGGTGCGCTTGGTATTGACGTAAGTGCCGCCAACGGTATGATGTTCGGTATCAACTATGTATTGCCCGGGTTGGCCTCTTTGTTGACCCCTGTACTTAAAAAATATGGCGAAAAGAACTTAATGGTTGTTTCTTTGGCTATGTCCACTGCTGCCGGCGCCTTGGCTACGGCGGGCGGATTCTACGGATTTGTAGAGGGTATGGCATTAAGCCCGGTACAGAAAGGTTTGTTCATTACCGCCTTATTCTTAATGAGCGGTTCCAGTATTTTGAAACAGTTGGTTTCCAACTTGCTTATCCGTGCGAACCGTGGGGAAGTAATTTTGAACGCGGCTAAGGATGCTTTAAAAACCGCCGAAACGGAAATGTCCGTTGCGGAAAAACAAGGTTTTGCAAAACTGGGCGAACGCGTAAAGGAATTTTTTACCAAAAAGTCCGAGGTCAGTTTGAAAGATATCGTACTGTACAATTTAAGTTTCGTGTACAAAAATGTAGGTACGCTTGCTTTCTTGGCCTCTCCGTATTTGATTAATCACGGTATCCAACTGGCGACCGGGGTAGATTTGGGTCTGGACTATTCTATCAGTTTCCCGATATATGCCGGTTACAGCGGTTGGGTGGCCTGGAAAGTCTGGCGTGCTAAACTGCGCGATGCGTATTCCGCCAAAAACTTGGAACAGAGCCAAAAAATGTTGCAAGGTACGCTGGATGCGGGGGCCAAAGTATTGGCCGAAGCAAAAGGAGAAGTGCCGTCCTTGGTTATTGACGAAGTGGCACGCGGATTTAAAGATTCGTTAGATGCGTGGGTGTTTGCCAACGTGAAAATGGATTCTTCCAAGAAAGCCAGCGATTTGTATAAAGGTGCTAAGGCGGAATTGTTCGCCGGATTGGAAAAACAATTAGCCGAACAATATAATGTTCCGGCTGACCGCCTGAACGACTTGGTACATAAGGTTAAACACTCTGTGGCGGTGCAGGAAAACACGCTTGGTAATATGGGCAAAATGTTAAAAGCCCCGGGTGTGGCGGCGTTGGCCTCGGCAATGACGTTGGCTACGATTCACGAGTTCGTCATTTCCAGTTCGTTTGCTACTTCTATGAAATCGCTTATCAGCCAAGGCGAATTTGCAAACTTCCTGATTGCCTGCTCGCTCTACTTGCCGTTTATCGTAGGCCGCTTGGGCGGTAACGTAGTAAGCCGCCGTATTAGCCCCGATACAATGTACATCCTTTGCTCTTCCTTGTCTGCCTTGGGTACAGGTATGATGGCTACCGCGGGCGACAGTGTGACGCAAACGATTGCGGGCGCGGCCGTAGCCAGTTTGGGCGTGGGTAACTTCTTTACCCAAATGTACGACTATATTATGAACCGCTACCCCAAACAGAACCGCGAACTGTCCTCTATCTTGGCTTTAACAATGGCAGTAGGCGGTTTGGGGGCTATCCCGGCGGGGTACTTAGCTTCTATGAGCGGTGCCGGTGTTCCGATGGATTTGTTGTATGCGGGTACGATGTTAGGAGCCAGTTTGCTTTTAACACCCGGTATGATGAGTAACTCCTCGTTGGTAAAGGGCGTGAAATACGAAGCCGGCCGCTTGTGGAAGAAGGTAAAAGGCGTATTTAAACGCGATAAAGGGGCCACTCCTACGAATTTGGATAATGCGGCTCCTGCCAACTAATAAGGTAAATTTTAGAACAACGCCCCGGGTATTTTTAGTGCCCGGGGCTTTTAATTTTATATCTATACTAAATTATCACCCTTGTCCTTGTGTTGTTATCCCGGAAGGTTTTTATCCGACTGTTGTCGTTGCCTTTGTGTTAATTTGCAACATTAAAAAGAGTGTTGTCCAATTAATCAACTGGGCGCGGAAAGCCTGCCGCCCGCAAGATGTTGCTCTTTGGGCAAGAAAAGAGCGACCCTGCAAACAGAGTCGCCCGATTATTCAGTAGAGTGCGGAAAATCTGCCGCCCGCAAGATGTTGTGCTTTGGGCAAGAAAAGAGCGACCCTGCAAACAGCGTCGCTCAATTATTCAATAGAGTGCGGAAAATCTGCCGCCCGCAGGGCTATTCCAGGAAATGCTGGCGTCCGCTGACAATAGACTCGGCACGCATTAGGGAAATATCAATATTTTTGCAAATATGGTCTTTGCCTAATCGTTTGATGAACCCGTATTTCTCCAAGGTTTTTAACACAGGTTTTTGGACGTGCGAGAGAATCAGTTGCACGCCATCTTTTTGGCAACTGTTAAAGATGCTTTCTAACGCGTGAAAACCGGTGGCATCCATAGCGGGTACGCTGCGCATACGCAAGATAAGAACCTTGCACTCTTTGTGATTTTCTAAGGAATCTACAAATACATTTGCCGCCCCGAAGAAGAACGGACCGTTGATTTCGTACACGCTTACATTGTGTGTAATAATTTTGGTATCAATATCGTCCTTTTGGTGCACTTCATCAAAAATATCATCATCCATATTCTTGATTTGATATACGTCGCTCATCCGCTTCATAAAGAGTACCGCCGCCAAAACGAGGCCGAACTCAATGGCTACCACCAAATCGGCCGCCACAGTCAAACCGAAGGTAACGAGCAAGATAGCCACATCGCTTGCCGGGGCCTTGAATAAAGCGCGGAAGGCCCGCCAACCGCTCATACGGTAGGCCACCATAAACAAAATGGCGGCTAAGGATGTCATCGGAATCAGGCCAATATATTGCATTAAGCACAGCATCATAATCAGCAGGAAAATAGCGTGTGCCATACCGGCAATAGGCGTACGTCCGCCGTTTTCAATGTTAGTGGCTGTTCGGGCAATCGCACCCGTGGCAGGTAAGCCGCCGAATAAAGCCGCCGCCACATTGGCGGCACCCGTGGCAATCAGTTCCATATTGGAGCGGTGCTTTTTGCCAATCATACCATCCGCCACGACGGCAGAAAGCAAACTTTCAATCCCGGCCAAAAAAGCAATTGTTAAAGAGGCGGGCAGTAATTTTTTAATGGTTGCCAGCGTAATTTCGCCCGGCATATGGGGCCAAACCAAGGTGCTGTCCACCGCGCCGAAAGTGGAGGTAATCGTCGCCACGTCTAAATGTGCAAACTTCACCACCAAAGTAGTAATGATAAGGGCTACCAGAGAGCCGGGCAACGCCTTCCATTTTTTAGGCCAAAAAATGATAATAGCCAAGGTTAAAAGGCCAACAGCCAAGGTTTCCCAATTTACCGCGGATAAATGGTGAAAATACAGATTCCATTTGGCAAAAAAGTCGCTGGGGATATTGGTCAAATTCAGTCCCAAAAAATCATTAATTTGCGTGGAAAAAAGCACCACGGCAATACCGCTGGTAAACCCGGTGGTTACGGGGTAAGGAATAAACTTGATGAACGCACCGAATTTAAAAAGGCCCATTAACATCAAAAAAATGCCCGCCATTAGCGTAGCGGTTAAAAGACCGGAAAGCCCAAACTCTTGGATGATACCATAGACAATAACCACAAAGGCGCCCGTCGGCCCGCCGATTTGCACGCGGGAGCCGCCCAGGAGGGAGATTAAAAACCCGGCTACGATAGCGGTTAAGAGGCCTTTTTCGGGAGTAACGCCGGAGGCGATAGCCAAGGCAATAGACAGAGGCAGGGCCACGCAAGCCACTACCAGCCCGGACGTAATATCTTTGCACATACGTTTGGGGGTAAATTCTTCGGGGTGGTTGCGCCAAAGCGTAACCAATTTAGGGAGTAAGTTCATAATAGTTTAACGGTTAAATAATCTGCGGAGCAGTTTGTCGTAATGCGGTTGCGGAATTTGCATACCGGGGGTGGTAATGCGGCCGGCGCGCGGGCCGTGGTAATCGGATCCGGCAGTAGCCAAAAGGCCGTATTTGCGGGTAATAGCCAGCAGGTCTTGTTTCATTGTAAAGGTGTGGGCCGGATAAAATACCTCTACGCCTTCCAAGCCGGCTTCGGTCCAAGCCGGGAAATTCCAATGCTCAGACACAATACCCGGATGAGCAATCACAGGCATACCTCCTGCGCGCTTGATGTGTTGTATAGCCTCAATGGCAGTTACCCCGGCAGACGGCACATAGCCGGGTTGTCCGGGCACTAAATAGCGGCGGAAGCCCTCTTGTCGGTTGGGAACAATGCCCTTGGCTTTTAGTGCATCGGCCACGTGTGCGCGGGAAACGGTGTTAGGGGCGCGGGAAAAAACTTCTTCTTCCGTAATGTCCACCCCGGCAGTAATTAATTGTTGGATGATTTTGCGGATACGTTCCCGGCGGTTTTGGCGGTTCTGTGCCAAAAAGGCTTGAAATTCCGCATTTTCCAAATCAATATTATATCCGGTAAAGTGTAAGTGGTCGTGTTCCCGGGTGCTGATTTCAACCCCCGGGGTAAAGAAGATGCGGTGTTCTTCGCACACTTTTTGTGCGCGGAGCACTCCGTCGGTTGTGTCGTGGTCGGTCAGCGCATAAACGGAAACCCCGGCTTTTAAAGCAGCGTGAACCACTTCTTCCGGGGTACAAGTTCCGTCCGAAAAATCGGAGTGTGTATGCAAATCTATCTTCGGCATTAAACGCGTTCCACCGCGGTTACTCCGGGGACGATTTCTTTAATTTTGCGTTCCACAACGGCTTGCAGCGTCATTTGGGCGTGCGGGCAACTGCCGCAACGGCCGTGTAAGCCTACGGTAACAATACCGGTTTTTTCATCTACACTAATCAGTTGGATATCGCCTCCGTCGGCTTGCAAAATGGGGCGGATATCGTCAATTACTTGTTGGACTTGTTCTTTCATAATATTCTCCAAAGGTTTATTTATCTTCTTTATTATATCTTTTTTGGAGGCTGCCCCGGTAAGAAAAAACTTGCAAAGTTTCGGGCAGTATTGCTATACTCTTTGTGTAGAGATTTTTTAGTTCGCCCTTTATAGGAGAAAGAAGAAATATGAAAAAAATTATTGCTTTGGCTATGCTCGTGCTTTTTGTGAGCGCTCCTGTTTTCGCCCAAAAGTATGCCAGCATCAATGCTAAAAGAGCCAACATCCGCACCTGCGCGGGTACGAAATGCGCTTTGAAATGGCACGCGTGGAGATACACCCCTGTCATTATGGTAAAAACCAACGAAGATAAAAGTTGGGTTCTTATTAAGGATTTTGAAGGTTACAGCGGTTGGATCAGAGCCGATTTGTTAAGCCCGAAAGGCGGTATGTCCGCTAAGGTGGATTTAAACGTCCGCAAGGACCCCTCCGCCTCGGCCGATATCGTTTGCACGGTAGCCAAAGGTTATCCTTTTAAATACTTGGCTAAAAAAGGCAAATGGATTCAAGTGTCCGATGAACCCGAAAATGCCAAAGACGGCGTTTGCAAAGGTTGGGTATATAATGCTAACCTGTGGGGTTTCTTTAAACAATAAGTTGAATTTGCCTGCACATAAGAAAAGGTCCTTTTGATAAGGGCCTTTTCTTATTCGGCGGGGAAAACACCCCTTGTCAAAAGGCAAAGTAAAGGGTAAAATATAAGTATGAAAAAGATTTTTATTACGGCTGCGGCCGCCAGTTTGGTTGCTTGCGCTTTCTGCCTGGCGCGAACCGTCAGCGAAGGGCGTTTTAATATCTCGGGTACGGTTACCGTGCCGGAGCGCTTGGCGTCTATGGCGCAGGCGGATAACAATTCCTGCGCGATTATCGTTAAGAACGAGGCAGATGTGCCCGTAGCCATTAAACGCGTAGTAAACCCGAAGTTCCCGCTTGCGTTTACTATGGGAGAAGAAGATTTATTAGCCGCTAATTTGGACGGCAATTTAAAGTTGGAAGTCCAAATCAACAACCACGGGCAGTTGGGTGTGGTAAAACAAGGGGATATTTTTGGCTCGGCAGACGGTGCCATTAAGCCCAATGCAAAAAATGTAACGGTTGCGGCAGATAAAACCTTGGGACGCGTCCAGTTGGCCCGCAATGTAAAGGGAAATTTTTTCCGTACGGCAGCCCGCTAACTTTAAAAACTAATATCAACCCGGGGCCAAAACCGTCCCGGGTTTATTTTTTCTTTTTCGGCGGAAAAGGGCTTGACTATGCGCCCTATATATAGCAAAATACAAGTAGTACTGTTTTAGGGGGAAAAATGAGACGCAGTTTATTTCTTTTAGCCACGCTTGCTATGTCGTCTGCGCTGTATGCGCAGCAGGATGCCAACGGCTACAACCGCGAAAAAGTATTGGATATTTTTGCCCAATATAATCCTGTTGTATTGGAAAATGCCAAAAATAATGCAGATTACAATGCCGTGTTGGAAAATCTGGCCGTTTCTTACCAGGCACCCGATACGGAGGAAGCCCGCTTTGAATTGATTTCCGTAGCGCGTAATTTTGATAATTCTATCCGTTTGCATATGCTTTCCGAACAATATGAGGAAACTTTGTTCCTCTCGGCTGTAAACGGGGTAGATTCCGCCGCAACGGATAAATATTTTACCCGCCAAGTGTCGGATGTGTTGGCCCGCGTGTGGGCGGTTACGGTCAACCTGCGCGAGGAACAGGCCAAAGAATATAAGCGTCAGTTGTCCCAAGTAAAAAAGGATAAAACCCTTTCTCCCGCGGACCGCTCGGCTAAAATTGCGGCTTTAAAGGCCAAAATTAAGGCAGTAAAGGCCGAAATCAAATCGCTTAAAAAGGACATCGGCGAACAAATTTCCGCTTCCGCCCAAGCGTATATACAGCAGGCGCAAGTCCGCGTGCAAACAAGGCTGGCCGCACTATCGGTTTCGGCAGAAGAAACCTCTTCTTTACAGACGGAACAAGCCTCCAATCTGCAAGTAAAAACCAACCATAAAAAGCCTGTCGCCAAATAACAGTTTCCGTACCTGCTCCTTTGCGGGATAATGTTGTCTTGCTATACTATTTTTAAAGAAAGGAAACTTGTAATATGATTAGAACTGTAATTGATAAAATTTTTGGAACCAAAAGCGAACGCGACCTTAAAAAAATTCAACACTATGTAGATGATGCTAACAAATTCACTGCTGAATTTGAACATTTAACCGACGAACAATTAAAAGCCAAAACCCAAGAGTTTAAGGACCGCTTGGCCCAGGGCGAAACTTTGGACCAACTGTTGCCCGAGGCTTTTGCCGTGGTGCGCTTGGCTGCGCAAAGAGTAATCGGACTGCGTCCGTATGATGTGCAAATGTTGGGCGGTATTGTATTGCACCAAGGCAAAATTGCCGAAATGGGCACCGGGGAAGGTAAAACCTTGGTAGCCGTGTTGCCCTCTTATTTAAACGCACTTACCGGAAAAGGGGTGCACGTGGTAACGGTAAACGACTATTTGGCCCGCCGCGACCGCCAATGGATGGGGCCTATTCACGAATTTTTGGGTCTTACCGTGGGCTATATCAACCACGATATGGATAATGCCAGCCGCCGCGAAATGTACGCCAAGGACATTACTTATGTAACCAATAACGAATTGGGGTTTGATTATCTGCGTGACAATATGGTAATCAGCCGGGAGGACCGTGTCCTGCGCCCGCTGAACTATTGTATTGTGGACGAGGTGGACTCCATTTTGATTGACGAAGCCCGCACCCCGCTTATCATTTCCGGCCCGTCCGAACAAAGTACCGATAAATATTATATCGTCAACCGCTTAATTCCGTCCTTAAAAATCCGTATGATTACGGAAAAGGACGAAGTTAAAGCCAAGTATGAGGGCATTAACTTGGACGAAGGCGTGGATGCTATTATTGACGAAAAGGCCCACACCGCTACGTTGACCGATACGGGTATCGCCAAAGCAGAAAAATTTTTAAATGTCTCCAACCTGTATAACGATGTGGAGTCTGAGTGGGTTCACCACATTAACCAAGCCCTGCGTGCGCACCACTTGTACGAACGCGACGTAGATTATGTGGTCAAAGACGGCGAGGTTATTATTGTAGATGAATTTACGGGCCGCTTAATGCCGGGCCGCCGGTGGAGCGACGGCTTGCACCAAGCGGTAGAAGCCAAAGAAGGTTTGCAAATTAAAGAAGAAAACCAGACCTTGGCTACCATTACGTTCCAGAATTTCTTTAAACTCTACAAAAAACTTTCCGGTATGACGGGTACCGCAATGACGGAAGCCAACGAGTTCTGGCAGATTTACAAGTTGGACGTGGTGGAAATCCGCCCGAACCGTCCCTCTAAACGCATTGACTACCCCGATTTGGTGTATTTGACGGAGCGCGAAAAGTTTAATGCCATTGTGGACGAGGTGGAAGATTTGTGGAAGAAGGGCGCCCCGGTGCTGGTGGGTACACGCTCTATTGAAAAATCCGAAAAGTTGAGCCATATGCTCCGCGCCAAAGGGATTCCGCACCAAGTATTAAATGCCAAATATCACGAAATGGAAGCCCAAATCATCAGCCAGGCCGGGCGCAAAGGGGCGGTAACGATTGCTACCAATATGGCGGGCCGCGGTACGGATATTGTTTTGGGCGGGAACCCGGCCAGTAAGCAGGAACAAGACGAAGTGGTGGCATTGGGCGGCTTGCACGTTATCGGCAGTGAACGCCACGAATCGCGCCGCATTGATAACCAGTTGCGCGGCCGCTGTGCCCGCCAGGGGGACCCGGGTTGCTCCCGCTTTTATATTTCGCTTGATGACGAATTGATGCGCTTATTCGCCAACACCACCAAAATTGCTTCCGTACTCAGCACAATGGGTATGAAAGAGGGCGAAGCCATTGAATCGCGCCTGATGACGCGTCAAATTGAAGGGGCGCAGCGTATGGTGGAAGGCCGCAACTTTGATATCCGCAAACAACTGTTGGATTACGATAAAGTAATGAACCAACAGCGCACCGCCATTTACGGTTTAAGAAACGCTATTTTAGACGGCGCGGATATGACCGATAAAACAATGCAGATGATGGAAGAAATTGTAGATGAATTGGTTGAACAATATTACAATTATTCCCACCCGCAGCGCTGTGATTTTGAAGCGTTAAACGTCGGTTTGCGCAATTTCTTCCCTGGCGAGTTCCACTTTACTGCGGAAAATGTCGGGCGAAAATCGCACGACCAGTTGGTGGATGAGATTATGGCACAGGTGAAGGATTTGTATCACGCCCGCGTGCTGTACTTTGCCGAACAAGGCGTTAACTTTGCGGAAATTGAACGGATGCTTTTACTGCAAATTATTGATAACGCTTGGAAGCAAAACCTGTACGAATTGGACCAGTTGCAAAACAGCGTTAGTTTGCGCGGATACGCCCAAAAGGACCCGCTGATTGAATATCAAAAGGAATCCTATAAATTGTATTCCGCTATGTTAAACCGCGTGCGCGACTTAATGGTCAGTTATATCTTCCGCTTGCAACTGCCTCCCCGCCGGACCCCGGCCCAACAGGCGCAGGCTTCTGCCGCCGCCAATCAGACGGAGCAAACGCCCAAACATATCGGGCGTAACGACCCGTGCCCGTGCGGAAGTGGTAAAAAATACAAAAAATGCTGTGGAGCCAATTTATGAAATATAAGATAAAAGAATTGCTTTTGCTTTGCTGTGCCGTAGGAGTGCTTGCACTCTTGCCGTTATTATACAGCAAGGACCAACCCATAGAGGTTAATGTCCCGGCGCTTAATTCTAAGGAAATGGATGCTAAGGCCGAGGAACAGCACAAGGAAGCCGCCGCTGCCGCCGTCAAGGCGCAGGTGCGCCGGATGTACCGCTGCCAAACCGACGAGGATTGTATTATTGTAGATAAGGACCCGTGCGGCTGTTTGGTGGGGCCTTCGGGCGTAACGGCTATTAACGCCGAGTACACCTTGGACTTTAATAAAATGCAATCCAATCTGGTGGCTAAGGCCTGTCCGGACAGAGCCCCCTCCACAGAGAGAGAGTGCAGCCCGAATGCACAAGCCGTATGTGTGGAAAATGTGTGTAAGATACGGTTTTAAGGAATATGCGGGAGTTTAGGGAAACTATTTCACAACAAGACGCCCAGGCGGAGAAATCTTCCGCCTGGGTGCGTGTTAAAACGGTGTTCTGTGGCGCGGCTCGGTTCGTGTTTTTGCTCGCCTGTTTGTTGGGTACGGCTTGGCTGATGTACCAAAGTTATCCCAACAAATCTCAGCATTTCCTGGCTTGGTTTGCTTTGGCACCGTTTATTTGGGGAGTGGCTAAAATTAAGGGATTTTGGTCCTCCTTTTTTTATGGTTGGCTGACAGCCCTTTTGTTTAACGCGGGGATTTTGTATTGGATTTATTACACCTGTTTGCACGGGGGCGGACTTTCTCAGGGGTTATCTGTGGCGGCTTGGTTGGGGTTAAGCGGCCTTTTGGCGGTGCAATTTGGTATTTTGGGCGGAGCCTGTTACTTTTTAAAACGCACCGGGGGCTTTTTTCCGGTACTAGTGGCCTGCGGGGTAGTGGCTTTGGAGTGGCTACATCAGACGGTGGCCTTTTACTTTTTAGGTTTTCCGTGGATTATGTTGGGTTATACCCAATGGAACGCGCCGGAAATTCTGCAAATTGCTTCTTTTACGGGCGTATATGGTGTTAGTTTTGTGGTGTCCTTTGCGGGAGCCTCTATCGGGTGGGCGTTTGCCGAGCCTGGCGTAAAAAAGGGTGTACTGCATATGTTGGCGGCGGCCTTGGTGTTTGCCTGTGTGTATGGTTACGGGCATAAGGCGTTGCCCGCTAAACCGCTTGGCGAAATGCGCCAGCCGCTTTTAAGTTTAAATACCGCTCTTATTCAACCCAATATAGACCAGTACAAAAAATGGAGTCCGCAGTACGAGGCTGAAATCACCGATACCCTGGAACAGTTGGGGAAAAACTTGGAAGGCAAAAATTTAATGCTCGCCGTCTGGCCGGAAAGTGCCGTGCCCGGTGCGCTGGCTGAGGAAAAATATACCCGCTTGTTTGAAGATATTGCCGCCCGCTCCGGGGCGTACCAGTTTATCGGCTCTAATATAGAGCACGAAACAAATCAATATGTGGGGGCTTATTTGCTCCCACCCAATGCGGCAGAGTGGCAGAATTACCGCAAAATAAAACTCGTGCCGTTTGGGGAATATATCCCGCTGGAAAACCTTGTCCGTTCGGCTTTTAAAAATGTGGAAGTGTTGGGGGAACTGGGGGCGTTTACGCCTGGCCCGCGCGAACAAAAGCCGTTAGATGTTGCCGGGGTGTCCGTGGGGGAAACGATTTGCTACGAAAGCATTTTCCCGCAGTTGTGGCTTGCCCAAAACCGCCAAGGGGCAAAATTTTTTGTGAACATAACAAATGATGCCTGGTTTTTTAAAACAGCCGCGCCGTATCAGCATTTAGCCGTAAATGTGCTGCGCGCGGTGGAAACAGGCCGCCCGGTGCTCCGCGCCGCCAACACGGGTTTTTCGGCTTATATTGACCCGTTTGGCCGCATTGAAAAACAGTCGGGTTTGTTTACGCAGGAAATTTTAACGGCCTCCGTACCGCTTGCGGTAGGGGACAGCCAAAACTTTTATACGCAGTTTGGCGACTGGTTTGCCTGGCTGTGCGCGGCGCTGTTCTTTACGCTGCTGATTTCAACAATGGTTTTCGCTTATGAATAATATTGAATTTAAAGATGTGGAACAAATATTGGACAATCTTTCCGCCCGGGTGGACAAGATAGAATCCATAGATGATATCCCCGGCAAAAAACAGGAACTGGCCGCCTTGCAGGCGCAGTCGGCGGACCCGGCCTTTTGGAACGATACCAAAAAGGCCAAGGACGTTAGCCGCCAAATTGATTTATTAAAAACCTCTATTGACACCTTTTACGCACTCCATAAAAAAATGGAGGACGGCAAAACCTGGTTTGACCTGTGTAAAGAAATGCAGGACCAAAACGAACTGGCCGCTTTGGCGGTTTCGTTGCAGGAAACTGAAAAACAGGTGGCTAAAAAAGAGGGCGAAATCCGCCTGTCTGACCCAAACGATAAACTAAATGCCATTTTGACAATTCACGCCGGGGCAGGTGGTACGGAATCGTGCGATTGGGCGCAAATGTTGGTGCGTATGTACACGCGCTGGGCCGAACAACACGGCTTTAAATTTTCCGTTTTGGATGCGCAACCCGGCGACGAAGCCGGCATCAAAACACTTTCCGCTATGGTGGAAGGCCCCTTCGCGTACGGTTATTTAAAAGGAGAAAACGGCGTACACCGCTTGGTGCGCGTGTCTCCCTTTGACGCTAATGCTCGCCGTCATACTTCTTTTGCTTCGTGTGATGTCTTGCCGGATATTGACGAGGATATTAATATTGAAATTCCGGAAAAGGATATCCAGTTGGAAACTTCCCGCGCGGGCGGCCACGGCGGACAAAACGTAAACAAGGTGGAGTCTGCGGTGCGCCTTTTGCATATTCCTACCGGCATTGTAGTTTCCTGCCGTATTGAGCGCAGCCAGTTGCAAAACCGCCAAACGGCTATGAAAATGCTCAAAGCCAAACTCTACGAAATGGAAATGGATAAAAAACGCGGCGAAGCCGAAAAACGCTACGGACAAAAAGGCGAAATTGCTTGGGGCCACCAAATCCGTTCGTATGTGTTTATGCCATATCAGTTGGTAAAGGACTTGCGCAGCGGGTATGAAACCTCCCAAATCAACGCAGTAATGGACGGCGATTTGGACCCGTTTATTTTTGCCTTTTTAAACCACGAAGCCGAAAATAAAAAATAATGACGACCGGCCTTTACATACATATCCCGTTCTGCAAACAAAAATGCAATTATTGCGATTTTGCCTCCTTTGCCGGACGGGAAAATTTAGTTTCTGCTTATTTGGAAGCCTTGGATAAATCTGCCTCCGTATCTCCCGCGCGAAAATACACTACGTTGTATGTCGGCGGGGGAACACCCAGTTTGCTCTCTGCCGGCCAGTTGGAAGAGTTGTGCGGTCTGATTGCCCGCCACTTTGGCCCGGTTTCCCATTTTGAAGAAAGCACCATAGAGGCCAACCCGGAAAGTTTAACCGCGGAAAAGTTGTCTGTTTTAAAGCGTGCGGGGTTTAGCCGTATCAGTATGGGGCTTCAAAGTTTTAGCGATATGGAACTGAAAACCTTGGGGCGCGTGCATACAGTACAAACTTTTTTGTCGGCTTATCAGGCCGTGCGCCAGGCCGGATTTGATAATATTAACGTAGATTTGATAGCCGGTGTGCCGGGGCAAAAATTGCAAAGTTTTTTGGACGGGTTAAAAAAATTAACCGCCTTGCGCCCGGAGCATTTATCCGTTTACGGTTTGCAAATAGAAGAGGGCACCCCTTTTTTTGAACGCGGAATCGTGTGCGACCAAATGTTAATGCGCCGTATGCTGGAAGCGACGCACACCTATTTGCAAGAAGCGGGATATCATCATTACGAAATTTCCAACTTTGCCTTGCCCGGTCGGGAAGCCAAGCATAACACCTCTTATTGGCATAACTGCGAATACTTGGGGCTAGGCAGCGGCGCCGCCAGTTATTTGGGCGGGGTGCGCAGCCAAAATACGGACGATATTACCGAATTTATTGCCCGAATAAACGCAGGCCAAAGCCCGGTGGTATATCGTGAAAAATTGGAAGGGAAGGAACACGAAGGCGAAAATTTGATGCTGGGTCTGCGGCTGCTGGACGGGATAGAATTGACACCGTTGCAGGAGCAACTTTTTGGCAAAGAAATTGAAAAACATATTCAAAACGGACTTTTGGAGCGGGCAGAAAAAAAGGTAAAATTAACAATAGAGGGGTTATTTTTAGCCAATGAAGTTTTTTATAGTTTTGTGGCCCCGTTTGACGAATGAAGATTACTCCCGTACAAACCGATATTTTTAAAGAATCTGCAGATTTGCCTGCTTTTATTGTGCATCATATTCCGTCCGTGGCGGACAAAACGGTGCTGACCGTTTCGTCTAAACTCGTTTGTTTGTGGAAGGGCCTTTGTGTGCCGTACGAAAGCCGAGACCAGAAAGAAAAATTAATCCGGCAGGAAAGTGATGCGGCTCTAAAAACGCCGCTTGCGTGGCTGACCTTAAAGAGCGGTATGATTATGACCAATGCCGGGATTGATGAGTCCAACGCAGACGGAAAACTGTTGCTTTTGCCGCGTGATTTGTATGCTTGTGCGGACGAACTGCGCGCAGCATTAAAAAAAGCGTGGAACGTGCAGCATTTGGGCGTGATTATTACAGACAGTATGATTTTGCCCTTGCGGGCGGGGGTTATCGGCGCGGCCGTATCGTACAGCGGGTTTAAGGGTGTAAAAGATTTACGCGGAAAGCCCGATATTTTTGGTAAAAAGTTAGACGTTACACTGGTAAATATGGCTGATTCCTTGGCGGCGGCTTGTGCGCTGACAATGGGCGAGGCCGACGAGCGGCGTCCCTTGTGCGTGGTGGAGCAGGCTCCTGTGGAATTTGTGGACCAAACAGCCCCGCAGGAAATAAAATACCCGATAGAAAACGATTTGTTTACACCGCTTTTTAAAGCGGCGAAACTAATAAAATAAGGAGAAACAATGATTAAGAATATGCTAGGCGAATTTAAAAAATTCGTAATGCGCGGCAACGTGATTGATATGGCTGTCGGTATCATCATTGGCGGTGCGTTTACCAAAATTGTCAACTCTATGGTGGCTGATGTAATGATGCCGCCTTTGGGGCTTTTAATGGGCAAGGTAGATTTTTCCAACTGGTTTATCGTCATTAAAGACGGTTCCCAAGTGCCTGCTCCGTATGCTTCTTTGTCTGCGGCCCAAGCCGCCGGTGCGACCACGCTTAATGTGGGCAACTTTTTAAACGCGGTAATCAGTTTCTTGATTGTGGCCTTTTGTATTTTCCTGCTGATTAAACTGATTAACAAATTGGATAATTTGAAAAAGACGGAAGAACCGGTTGCCGCTCCCACCACTAAAAAGTGTCCGTTCTGCTGCTCGGAAATTCCGCTGGAAGCCACCCGCTGCCCGCATTGTACTTCCGAAATCAAATAGCATTTGTTTGACTCTTTATTTTTACCGCCCCGGTTTTCGCCGGGGCTTTTTGTTGTTATTAAAATGGAGAACAGGCTAAACTGCCGCCCGCAGGGTGCCGCCTGGTTGGCAAGAGCGGAAATTCAGGGTGACGGAAAAAAATGTGGTTTCGCGGTTTACTGTCCAAGGGTTGTGTTTGTTTTTTCTTTTTGTTAAAATTTAGATATTGAAGAACGGATACACTCCGTATGTACCTTCCGTAAAAAAATACATATAAATGGCTATTTTAAGCATTTAAAAGAGGGTTAAAAATGAAAAAAATCACACTTATCTCCGCCTGTATGCTGTTATTTACAGCCGTCAATGCGGAGCAGATGCAGTTTGTAACCACAATGTCCGCCCCGGTGGGTAACTTTGCCCGCTTGGACGCGGCAGATCCTACACACGTTACGCGTGTGGGCAAAGACGGGGATAGTAGCAGTGGGTATCTTAACTTTTGTAATACGCGCTCTGGCGTAGGGGATATTATCATCAAAGGGGCGGGTGCGTATTTAAAAACAAATAGATATCCAAAACGGAACAACGTTGGGTAGCACCAATACACCCGAATACCGTTTAGGAGAAAACCTGAGCATTGAAAACGGCGGGACGGTAACGGCTGGGCGCATTATGGCGAATGATGTTACGTTTAAAGATACGAATTTCCATAAGAGTAACGTAACAAACGCCATTTACGGAAACGACGTAGCCGTAATGGGTGGAAAAGCCGATAATATGGAGATTTCCGGCACCGCCAAGATAAACAAAAGCGCGCAGAACGCGGCAAACTTGGGGCAGGAACTTTGGTGGGATAACCGCTATCAAAACGACTATGATTCGGCGGGCAGTAAAAAGGAAAATGGCAAAACCTATACCTCATTTTTGCTTAAAAGCAAAACGCCCGGGTGTGATAATTCCGGCGAGTCCGCTTGCGTGAATAGCAAAGGTTCTTGGGATAGTTCTTCCTGTGAGTGTACTTGTCCCAGCAAGATGGTTCTCCAAAACGGGGTTTGTTTAGGTACGTTTAAACCCGAAGTAATTAATGTCGGAGTGTTAGTAGATTGCCATTATTGTCCGGGCGATTTCGACGGAAGAAAAAAGTGCGGTACGGCTGGGGCAGACCCAAATCATTGCTATCATGGGTGGGATTTTAATGGCTCGCAAGGATGTGACCGGGCTTGTTCTGGTGTGGCAGTAAATTTTTATACTTTTTATAAAGGGGGATATTTGGAACTGTCGCCTAAAACTGGCACGTCGTCTGCACGGTATTTGTGGTGGAAGGGCGGTACGGTAATTGGTGGGCAAATGTATAGATATTCTGGCGGTTCTATGCCTAATTGTTACAGTTCTGATTATCAATCCCTTTGTGATAAAAATTGTACTCTTGGGTCTGGCTCCTGCTCCTATAAATGTTTGATTTCCAAAACAGATAATGGGTGCGCTAATGGCTATTATACA
Organism: Candidatus Avelusimicrobium sp.; assembly: GCF_056976295.1. Classification (NCBI taxonomy): domain Bacteria; kingdom Pseudomonadati; phylum Elusimicrobiota; class Elusimicrobia; order Elusimicrobiales; family Elusimicrobiaceae; genus Candidatus Avelusimicrobium; species Candidatus Avelusimicrobium sp. Next base: position 93,768 of record NZ_DBMCTG010000001.1, on the reverse strand, counting down.
TATAGTGGTGGGTGTGGAAAATCTTCCAATAATGCCTCCGGCACAGGCAAAGTGCTTACTTGCGTAGCCAATAATTAAAAGTTAAGTGTAATTTTTAGCCCCTCCGCTAAAAACGGAGGGGGCTTTTCTATCGCTTGCATAAAATCCCCGTATTTTTTACACTACAAGTATGATTTATTTTGCACATCGCGGCGCGTCACAAGAGCGCGTTCAAAATACTTTATCCGCTTTTTCCCGTGCGCGGGAACTCGGCGCCACCCGCTACGAGTTGGACGTGCATTTGTCAAAAGACGGCGCTTTGCTCGTTCACCACGATTATTCTTTACTTTCCACCGCGGGAGAGGATGCCTTGTTGGGAGCATTGACCGTGGCAGACCTTAAAAAATATCCGCTGATAAACCGGCTAACCAAAGAAAGTGTTTTTGTACCGCAGTTGCAAGAGGTTTTGCCTGTGGTGCGCCCGCAACTCTCGTGCCTAAACATTGAACTTAAAAACGATAATAACCGCTACCCCGGGTTGGAAACCGCTGTACTATCGTGTCTGCACCAAGCGGCCCCGGATATTTTGCCAAAAACGCTGTTTTCCAGTTTTGATTATGACACCCTTGTACGGTTGCGCAAATTGGATAAAAACGCGCGTATCGGCCTGTTGACGCGGTTTTTTGACGTTTCCAAGGCCCTTGCGCTGGGGGCGGAAAGCGTGCATATGAATTATACGCGCTTTACCCCGCAAATTGCCCACGCGTGCCACGAAAACGGCCTGAAAGTTTACTTATATACGGTAAACGACCCGCTGCTTGCCACCCGTTTGGCGGAGGCGGGCGCAGACGGCATTTTTACCGATTGCATTGGGGCGTTTGTAAAGTAACAAGCAAGAGTCCTCTCAATATAAGCAGGCTGTTGGCTTTTTTCTGCCTTAAAAAACCGCTCCGTTTTTTCGGGGCGGTTTTTGCATAAGCCTAATTTTAATAATCGTAGCCGTAGGAGTTGCTCGTGTCCTCGGTGGAGGTTTCCGCCGAGCCTTGCATACCGTAATACTCTTCGGGCGTGTAGCGTTTGGGTTTGTTCCACAAGCGTTTTTCCTTTTTGTAGTCCGCCGCGCTGGGTTGGCCCGGAACCTTGGGCTGTTGGCGGTCGTCAAAGAAATAAATGGTTTTATCTTGCTCCGGCCCGACATTAAAGATATATTCGGACTCAATGTTCGGGGCGGTTTCGCGGCGTTCCTTGCCCGCTTCCTGGGATAAATCTTCCATATAATCTTCTTCCGTCAAATAAATTTTACGGTTGTATTTTTCCTTCTTTTTTTGGTTGGTGTTGCACGCCGCCATAAGGCCCGCACACAAAACAAAAATCAGACAAATAGAAAGTTTTTTCATATAGTCTCCTTAAATTTTCCTTTCCCCAGATAGTACAATGTTTTCCAGTAAAACTGCAAGCGTTACCGGGCCGACCCCGCCGGGAACCGGCGAGTAGGATACCCCGTGTGCTTCCAACTGCGCCGGGCTGGCATCTCCGCACAAGCGGCCGTCTGCCCAGTTGGTTGAAATGTCAATGACCACCGCCCCGGGGCGTAGCCAATCTGCCTGCAACAGGCCGGGTTTGCCCGCGGCGGAGCAGACCAAATCAGCATCTTTTAGGGCGCGCGGTAAATCGGTTTTGGTGTGGCAAATTTTTACGGTTGCATTTTTGCAAGTGAGCAAATGCGCCAGCGGTCTGCCCACCGTACTGGAACGCCCAATGACAGCCGCTTCGGCCCCCGCCAATGGAATTTGATGATATTCCAGCAAGCGGATAACCGCCATAGCCGTACACGGAGCAAAGCCTTTTAAGGCTAAAATTTCCGGCCACGTTTTGCACAGAAACAAATTGCCAGCGTTGATGTTGGACATTCCGTCAATATCTTTTTGCGGGGCCAATAAATCGGCATAGGGGGTGGCGGCCAAATGCGCGGGAAGCGGACGCGGAATTAAAATCGCATCTACATTTTTATCGGCAGATAAATTTTTGACCAAGGCTAAAAATTCTGCTGCCGGGGTTTGGTTATCCACCTCAAAAACTTTTGTATCTACACCCAATTCTTGGGCGGCGGCGACCTCTTTTTTCAGGTACACATACGCTCCATAATCTTCGGTGGAGCCAATCGCGCGCAGACATATCGGACGGCCTAATTTTTGGCGCGCAACTTCGGCCCTTTGGGGTAAGGGCTGGCGGATTTGAGCGGCTAATGTGCGTCCTTCTAAAATCATATGTATTATTTTAGCAAATTAGGCGGCTTTATTCGTGTGAAGTCCTAATAATGGGCAAAAAAACAGGGCAACACTACAAAAAAGGTGTCGCCCAAGTAATCGTAAGAGCGCGGCTAATTGGCGGCCTGCAAGGTGCGGCCCGTAATACTTTTATAAAAAGGAGCAACACCGCAAAAACAGTATTGCTCCACCAATCAAAAGAGCGCGGAAAATCTCCGCGGCCTGGAAGGCCTATTCTTCGTCAATTTTCAGCATAGCCACAAAGGCTTCTTGCGGAATATTCAAACTGCCGATAGACTTCATACGCTTTTTACCTTCCTTCTGTTTTTCCAACAATTTGCGTTTGCGGGAAATATCGCCGCCGTAACACTTGGCGATAACGTCTTTGCGGAAGGCGGGAATCGTCTCGCGGGCAATCACTTTTCCGTTGATAGCGGCCTGTACGGCAACCTCAAACTGTTGGCGGCCGATAAGTTCCTTTAATTTGGCGCATAAGGCACGGCCCATAGTTGCGGCTTTATCTTTGTGTACCACGACGGAGAGCGCATCTACCGCCGTACCGTGGAGCAGAATTTCCATTAATACCACATCGGAACTGCGGAAGCCGGCAACCTCGTAATCAAAGGAGGCGTAGCCCTTGGAAACGGATTTCAACTTATTGTAAAAGTCTATAACCATTTCACCCATCGGCATTTCGTACTTGATGATTACGCGTTGGTTGGACAAATGGTCCATACTCATAAAGGTACCGCGTTTTTCTTTCAGCAGAGTCATCACTCCGTCCATAAATTCCACCGGGGTAACGATAGTAATGTGGATAACGGGTTCTTTGATATCAATGATATCGCCGTATGGTGGAAAGTTGGCCGGGTTATCAATGATTTTATAGCCCGGATCGTCCGGCGCATCCGGCAGGGCGGAAAGTTCCTGCGGGTGCGATTTGCGCGGGGTAAATTTAACGTGATACACCACGTTGGGGCTGGTGGCAATCAGGGATAAATTAAATTCACGTTCCAACCGCTCCTTTACAATTTCAATGTGCAAAATGCCCATAAAGCCCAAGCGGAACCCAAAACCCAAAGCCTTGGAAGTTTCGCTCTGGTAGTGAAAGGACGAGTCGGAAAGATTTAGTTTTTCAAGTGCCTTACGCAGGAGCGGAAAGTCCGTTGTTTCCACTGGGAAGATGCTGGCAAACACCACAGGCTTGGCGTCGGCATAGCCGGGGAGTGCTTTGTCTGCGGGGCGTTCGGCTAATGTAACGGTATCGCCCACTTTTACCTGGTGTATATCTTTAATGCCGGCTACCAAATAGCCTACTTCTCCTGCGGAAAGTTCTTTGTCTTTATGCAGTTGCTTGGGCGTCATATAGCCCAGTTCTTCAATTTTATAGGTAGTGCCGGAGGACATAAATTTGATAATTTGGCCCGGCTTGACGGTCCCGTCCACAATGCGCACATACATAATTACACCGCGGAACGGGTCGTAATACGAGTCAAAAATAAGTGCGCGCAAGGGATCGTTCGGGTCGCCCTGCGGAGCGGGAATATCGGTAATAATACGGTCCAACAGGTGTTCTATCCCCATACCTGTTTTTGCGCTGACGCGCTCGGCTTCAATCGGCTCTTTTAAAATATCCCATAATTGTTCTTCTGAGGTGTCCGCATCCGATTGGGACAAGTCCACCTTGTTCATTACCGGGATAATTTTCAGCCCCAGGCTTTGCGCCAAATGCGCGTGTGCCACGGTTTGCGCTTCCACGCCTTGCGAAGCATCTACCAACAATAAAACTCCCTCACAGGCGCGCAGGGAGCGGGCCACTTCGTAGGAAAAATCTACGTGGCCGGGGGTGTCAATAAGATTTAAAATATAATCTTTGTATAAAATGCGTACCGCTTTTGCTTTAATGGTAATCCCGCGCTCGCGTTCCAAGTCCATACCGTCTAGCAGTTGGGCTTGCATTTTACGCTTCGGCACGGTGCCGGTATCTTCCAAAATGCGGTCGGATAGGGTTGTTTTGCCGTGGTCAATATGGGCCACGATAGAAAAGTTACGAATCTTCATTTTTGTTATTATCAATTAATTGCCGGATTTCAGCCGAACTGCCCATTAACAGGGCGGCTTGGGCCAAATCGGAACAGTTTTCAAAATTTAAATTGCGTATGTTGTTTTTTACGCGCAGATACATACGCGGCGTGACGGAAAGCGCATCTACCCCCAAGCCCAACAATACAGGCAACATCCGGGAATCGGCGGCGATTTCCCCGCAGATGCAAACCCGTTTGTTACGTTTATGGGCGGTTTGGATAATTTGGTTTATCGTACGCGCCACGGCGGGGTGGCAGGGGTCGTACATATGGGCGACTTCCTGGTTCACGCGGTCCACCGCTATTAGATATTGTATCAAGTCATTAGTGCCAATGGAAATAAAATCCAGTTCCCCAATCATTCCATCCAAGGCGATGGCGGCTGCGGGGACCTCAATCATTGCGCCCAAGGCCACGCGGTTTAAAGGTTTTTTGCCTTTGGATTCCAACTCTTTTAATACCTCGTTAAAGGCTTTGCGGACGTGGCGGACCTCCTCTACCGTAGAGACCATTGGAATCATTATTTTTACTTGCGCCGGCACTTCGCAGGCCGTTCGTACAATAGCGCGCAACTGTGTATAAAGCAACTCCGGGTTCTTTAAAAATAAACGGATTCCGCGGCAGCCCATAAAGGGGTTGGCGTCTTTATCAAATTCATCTAACGGAAAATCGGGCATTTTATCCGCGCCTAGGTCCGCCAGCCGGATAGCCGTAGGGCGCATATCAAAGCGTTTTAAAACCGCCAAATACATACGGTATTGGTCGTCCTCGGTAGGCGGCGTAGGTGTATTCATATACAAAAATTCCGTGCGTAACAGGCCTAAACCGTCGGTAATTAAACGCTTGTTTTCTTTGTTATCGGTGCGCGGGTCGTAATTGACGTAGAGTTTTACCCCGCGTCCGTCCTGCGTGATGACAGGCAGGTGGTTAATGGTTTTTAAAAGCGCATCTGTCTTTTTTATTTCGCGTTGGATTTTGCGGTAATTGGCTAGTGTGTAGCGGTCCGGATTGATAACCAAAAGGCCGTTTTCCCCGTCAATAATCAGGGTGTCACCGTTTTTTACATCTTTGGAAGCGGTTGATAGCCCAACCACGGCGGGTAAATTTAAACTTTGTGCCAAGAGCGCGGTATGGCTCGTCTTCCCGCCGACGTCGGTACAAAAGCCGATCACCTGGTTTTCCTGTAAGTTGATGGTGTCTGACGGGTACAAATTGTGCGCCACGAGCAAGGAGGGCTTATTGATAGAGGCCAAAAATTCTCGTTTTCCGCCCTCTAAATTGTTTACTAAACGCTTACCTACGTCAAAGATATCGTTCCGGCGTTCTTTAAAAAACGGATCCTCTATTTTATCAAAGGCGGAGGCTAACTCTTGCAAAGTAAGAAAAAGCGCAGCCTGGGCGGACAGGTGTTCTGTACGGATTTTTTTAGCAACTGAATCTTTTAACGCCGGATCCTGTAAAATCAGTTTGTGGGTGGACATTAAATTAGCATATTCCGCCCCTAAGGTGGAGAGAACTTTCTTTTCACACGAGTCCAACTCGTCCAATGTTTTTTGCATAGCGTGAAGCATTTTTTGCAGTTCTGTTTTTACTTCGGCAGGTTCAATATACTGCCGCGACACCGCAAAATTATCTCCGGGCAATAATACCGCCGGACCAATAGCCACACCCGGGCTGGCGGCAATGCCTTTTAGCACTAGCATACAGTTTTCTCCTTAAAATTCTTCGTTAAATTTATTGTCAAACAAATTTTTGATGGTATCAAAGGCTTCTTTTTCGTCTGAACCATTTGTCGTTAGCGTTACAAAAGAACCAAACTCCGCCGCCAACATCATTAACCCCATAATGCTTTTTGCGTTGACGTTTACCCCGTCTTTGGAGAGTTGGATATCGCACGCAAAATTGGCCGCCGTCTGCGCCAGCAGTGCGGCCGGGCGCGTGTGCAAACCCAACTGGTTAATGATTTTTATGTCCTGTTGTATCACAAATCCCCCATATTACAAATAACAAACAATGTTAAACACGGCTACCGCCGCTAAATACAAATACATATTCGGGATGCGCAGTTTGCGGGTAATAAAACTGACCATAATAAAAAACAGCACAATCACGGCCCGCGTAACAAAATGCACATCCACTTCGGCAAAGTCTTTTAAATAATAATATACGCCGAACAAAATCATCCCCACCGCCAGGACAATGCCGATGCGTTTTGCGTTGTAGATGGTTTTGTTCCAGTCAAACCGCGTCAGACCAAAACAGGAATTTTCCTTGGCAGTATAACTGATTTTTAAACCTTGCCATTTCACAAACAGGGCTACTGCGTTGAAAGTTACAAAGGCCGCCGCGCCGGTCCCAAAAGCGTAAAAAAGCGGGATTTTAATGCCGTTTTCCAACTCAAAAAAGTTCACCCCTAATGCCAGCCAAATAAAAAGAGCGAGAAGCAGTGTAAGCGGCTTTAATGTGCCCCAAAATAAGCGGTCGCCGATAGAAGCCGTGGTAATGGATAAACTGCGGTGGATGCCGTTCCATTCGTTTATTTTGCTTTTAAAGTCGGATAGCGATTGCGCGTGTGCAATCTGTTCTTCTTGCTTGGCAAGCGCTCCCAGGCAAAAAGAAGCCATTACGGGGTGTGTGTTGAAATTTTCCAAATAGCGCTGCAATACCGAGGGCAGGGCATCTTTATCGTTTTTGTATTCGTTTTTTAAAAACGGCAGCATAGTAAAAGTAAGCCCTAAATTTTGGTATTTCATATAGTTCCAGCCCGCTTGCAAAAAGAAGGAGCGCAGAAATAAACTGAGTTGAATGGAAAATTTCATACGTTACCTCGTTTTTAAGCGGAAAGCGGGCACCAAAGTAGCCAGCCCAATCCACGGAACCGCCATATAGGCAAACCGGCACGCAAAATGCGCTTGTGCCGGGATAAACGGCAGGAGCCATACAAACCCTTTGCCGCACAGCCAAGCAAACAGAAAAATCAAAATAAAGGTGCTTAAAAAAGCATTGGCAATAGCGGACAAAATCGCGTGGTTGATTTGTCCGGGCTGTTGCATTACGCGCCGTTCCCAAAAAATCAGCCATTTAAAACGGTTCTTGCGCATAAATTTTTCAGCCATAGAAAACGCAATCGCACCCACTACACCAAAAAAGAACGCAAAATAAAGTTCAATGCCCATTGCGTGCAACGCCAGTGTAACCGCAGAACACACCACCGCGCTGGGGGGTAAAATGCCGCCTAACGGGTTTACGTCCGAAAATAAGAGTTCGGTAAAAACTCCAACCTGTATGCCTGCCATTAAATCGCCCGTCCAAAGGGAGAGCAACGGCCCCGCAATAATTCCGCGCGAAAGGGTCAACTGAAACGCATAAGTAGTATCCAGTTCCAATAATGCGGCACTTACGCAGAGGGCAAAAATTTCCGGGGTCATTTTAAGACCTCACTTACCGATACGGACGCGGACGAGGGTACGGCGCGCGTTTCTATTTGGATACCCAAATCCCGTATCAGTTTTAAAAATTGTTTATCGTTTGCGTCCAAAAACACATTATCGTCTAATTTTTGCGCGCCGTCCTTAAAGTGCATCCCGCCAATGTTAATAGATTTAATTTGCAGGCCGTCTTTAATCAAATCCGTAAACTCCTTTAAAGAGCCCATTAGCAAAAAGATTCTTCTGTCGGACTGGGCGGCATACCGGGCGCAGGAACGCGTATCCAAAATAGTCAGTTCATATTCGTAGGGCAGACTTAAACGCAGAAGCCCGCGGTTGAGAGAAGAATCCTTGCGGCAAGGAATCAAAATCTCATCCACGTTTAACTCCGGCAGCCAGGCCTGTACAATTTGGCCGTGAATCAGGCGGTCGTCCACCCGTGCGAATATAATCGGCATTATAGCCCCTTAATCAAAAGTTCCGTTGCATTGATAACCGCACGCTTGCCGTCGGCCTCAATTTTTTCTGCCAACTCTTTTGCGTTTAATTTTTTGCGGCTGTTTATTGCGGTCAGGAGCATACTTAAATTTAACCCCGTAATGACATAGCATTGGGGCAAATCTTTGCTGGCAGTAAGCGAGATATTGGTCGCGCTGCCGCCAAAAATATCGGTCAAAATAAGGGCGCCGTCCTCGCACGATTTTAACAGTTCGTGCAGTTTGGCGGCTTCCTTTTCCACCGAGGCAGCCGTCGTAACGGCAAAAGTGGCAAATCCGTCATCAGACGGTTTGCCGATAATTTGTCCGGCCGTTTCTAACATCTGTTGGGCCAAGTGCCCGTGCGTTACTAAAACAATTTTTACCATAATTAAAGTCCTATATCCCTATGAAATTCCGAAGCATTTAACCCTGCTTTGGTTAACCGTTGGGCCAGTTCGTGCGCCATAAAAACGCTGCGGTGTTTGCCGCCCGTACAGCCCATGGCAATCGTTAAATAACTTTTTCCCTCTTTAATATACTTAGGTATCAAATATTTAATTAAGTCTGCAAATTTTTCGGCAAATTCCTTGCTTTCCTTAAAGGACATAATGTACTGTTGCACTTCTTTATCCAAGCCTGTTTTTTCGCGCAATTCGGGAATATAGAACGGATTGGGTAAAAAGCGTACGTCCATTACAATATCGCAATCTTTTAAAATGCCGTTTTTAAAGCCGAACGATACCACGGTAATTTGCATATCGCCTTCGCGCGTAAGCCCCAGCAAGGCGGAAAGTTTTTCTTTGAGTTCACCCAGTTTCAGGTCGGAGGTGTCTATCACTTTGTCGGCCATAGTGCGGATGGGGCTCATTACCTTGCGTTCGTGCGCGATGGCGGCGGCCAGTTTTTTGTGAATCGGGTGGCGGTGCTTGGTTTCCGAAAAACGGCGTATCAGGCACTCTTCCGAAGCATCTAAAAAGATGACCTTTACCACAAAATCATCCTTTACCATTGAGTTTAAAATCTTTGGCATTTCGCGCAGGCGGTCCCCCTCGCGCACGTCAATACCCAAGGCTACGTCGCGGCGTTCGCCGCTTTGTTTTAAATAGTCGGTAAAGTTTTTGAATAAGGCGAGAGGCAGATTGTCCACGCAATAAAAACCAAAGTCGCCAAAGATTTTCAGCGCCTGGGATTTGCCGGCTCCGCTCATACCCGTAATGATAAAAATCCGTCTTTGATTACTTGCCATTGGTCCCCTTCTTCATTTTATCCAAGATTTTTTGGCTAAATTCTTTGGCGGAAAAAATGCCTTGGCTTTTAAGTTGCTGGTTGAGCGCGGCCACTTCAATTAGTACGGCCAGGTTTCGCCCCGGCGTAACGGGCAGCCCCAACGAAGGCACTTCTATCCCCAAAATATTAGTCGTTTTCTGCTCCACTCCCAGCCGGTCAATGGGTTGTTTGCTCGGGGACGTGAGTACCACTTCCATATCAATATTGGTTTCGTCTAACGTAGAGCCTACGCCAAACAAAAGCGGTACGTCCAAAATCCCCAGCCCCCGTACTTCCATATAATGTTTGAGCATTGTCGGGCAGGAGCCGACCAGAAAACGGCCAAACCGTTTTTGCACTTCTACTACATCATCAGCCACTAAAATATGTCCGCGCTTAATCAGTTCCAGCGCGCACTCACTTTTGCCGATACCCGCGTCCCCGCGGATAAGTACGCCGATGCCGCTTACATCTACAAGCACGCCGTGCATATGCGTAACGGGTGATAATTTTTCGTCCAAAAAGCGGGAAAATTCCGCAATAAAAGCGGTGGACTCCATATCCGTTTTAAGCACCGGCACGTCCGAACCCAAGCAGGCCTTTCTTATGGCGGGCAAAGGGTCCAGCCCCGCAGTTGTAATCACGCAAGGCACTTGCCCCTCGCTCAACATTTTGGAAATGTTGGCACGCAGGCGGGTTTTGTTTTCCTTTTGGCAGAAGGCGTGTTCGCTGCGCCCGAACACTTGCACGGAATTGGGGCGGAAACTTTCCAAATGACCGCAAAGCGCCAGCCCCGGGCGGTTGACGTGCCCGAGTGTAATTTCGCGGTGGATATACCGTTTCCCGCAGACCAACTCCAAGTGGAGTCTTTCCACTTGGAGCAGTTCTGCTACGGTGATAGATTTGGTAAATTCCAAAGCCGCCCCCGTGTAGGCTATTTCTTCTTAATCGGTTTAATCAACCCGTAGGTGCCGTCCAGGCGCTTGAAGATTAAGTTGATTTGTTTGGAATCTTCGTCCAGGAACATCCAGAAGGAATACCCCAGGCGTTCCATTTCGTAGGCGGCATCTTCCGGATTCATCGGCGAGACTTCCACCTGCTTAATGACGGAGAATTTTACATCCGTCTGCGGCAAAATAAGGTGTTCGGCAAACGGATTGACATCCGCTTCTTTTACCGACTTTTTGGTTACTTTGCGTGCTTTGGCTTTATTTTTAATTTTTTTGGCCTGTGCTTCGGCTTTTACTGCCGCCGCATCAATGGCTTTGTAGAGGTTGTCTTCCACCGCGCTGGCGTTAATGGTGGTTTTAGCCCCGGTGTGCAGCACAATGTCGGCGCGCTGGTTGATTTTCTTTTCCACCGAAATCAGCACTTGGGCGGAAACAATATTGTCAAAAAAGTTTTCAATCTTGCTTACGCGCGTGTTGATAAATTCTTTGATGGCCGGAGTCAATTTAATGTTTTTGGCCGTAATTTTAATATCCATATTCCCTCCGTTATTCTTTTACGAGTGTATCCCCGTAGAGTTATTAAACCATTAATCAGCCCCGCTGTCAATTACGCGTACGGGGAACATACGCAACTGCACAAAATATGTTAGGGCGATTGGACCGCAAACGGCAGCGGCCGGAAATAAAAACATCTGTTGGTTAGGGCGGGTGTATCCGCAAACGGAAGAATTATTTGATGCGCCTCCGGGAACGTCGGTTAATATTAGTAGTGTAGGCATTTTAGACGGAATTTCAAGCCCCGGCTTGCGTTTGCGGATAAATTTGTTAAGATATAAGTAAGCAAGATTCTTTTGCCCGCCGGGCAGTTCCGGCACAATTTGATGCTGTTTTTGGAAGCCTGTGTGGAACAGGTTGAGCCGTTCAGGCGGCGCACATCACTCCAAAAACAGCCGTATTTTAAACGCAATACGAGCGGCCTAATTACCCGCTTGTATTGCGTTGAATGCTCTTTGCCATATTTTTTATATGGCAAGGGCTACGGCTGTTTGCTTCGGGTTAGTGATGTGGCTCTGGCAACCGGCCGTTTTTGTTTCCTCACGGGCTTAAAAGAAGCCCGCTTCCTGCTTACACTTACCTTGATTGCTTCTTTATTATGTTTATAAGGCGTTTATTTGAAACGCGTGGGAAAAACCTCCGCCAAGAGTTTCCCGCGCGCCGCCCCGCGCGTCTTTTTGGCGCGCGGGGAAAGTTACTAAAAGGAGCAATTATGAAACCCCAAATATCAGTGCTGATTCCCGTATTAAACGCGGAGAAATATTTACCTTTGTGCTTGTCTTGTTTAACCAAACAGACCTTTGCAGATTTTGAAATTATCTGTATAGACTCCGCCTCTACCGACGGGGCCTTGGCTGTTTTGGCCCAAGCAGCCAAAGAGGACCCGCGCCTGCATTATGTTACGCAGTCCAATAAAGGTATTGCGGCTGCACGCAACGAGTTAGTAAAAAAAGCGCAAGGCAAATATTTGGCATTTGTAGATGCTGATGATTTTATTTTTCCCGCTTATTTGGAAAAATTGTATCACGCGGCCGAAACGGAGCAGGCTGAAATCAGCAAATGTTTTTTTCACGAAGTGGAGGAAAACGGTTTTCCGCGGTTGCAGGAGCATTGCCACAGCAGTTTTTACCGGTTGTGCGCGGAGGGCGACGGTGCGCGTTTCCGCGGCGGGTACGAAGATTCTGTGTTGTGGGGAAAATTGTTTTTGCGCGAGTGGTTTGTTAATCACCAATTTGAATTTTGGACGGGGCGGGTAGCCGAAGATTTTTGCGTGGTTATTTTGGCGTATCTGTATGCCAGAAAAATAGCGGTGGTGCCGGAAAAATTATACTGCTACCGCAAAGGCCACTCGGCCGCCATTACAGCCAATTCGTATAATATGGCTGTCGGTGCGTTGCTCAATTTGGCAGACTTAAAAACGGATTTAATCCGCCGTCAAAAGTGGAACCGCCAAACGGCGCAGGAGTGGATGCGCGCCACCGTGTGGGGCATTTGCCGTTTCCGCAAATTCTCGTCGGAAAAAAGATTGGAACAGCAAGAATTGTTGTTGCGTGCGTTTAAGTCGGCGCGCGAAAGTGTGGGGCAGTGCGGCGGGATTTCTTATTTGCGGTGGCGTATATTTTTTGTACTGGTAAAAATTTGCGGGAGAAAGAGCGTTTATTTTTGGAGCAAGATTTTCAGATGACAGCGGAATATCCGGTGGATTTTGTTGTCTTATGGGTGGACGGGAACGACCCGGCTTTTGTGCGCGAACGTAACAGATGGGCAGATTCCCCCGTGGTTCCGGCTCGGTTTGTACAGACGGATGAACTCCGTTATGTGCTGCGCAGTGTGGAAGAATATATGCCGTGGGTAACGCGTGTGGTGTTGGTAACTAACGGGCAAGTTCCTAAATGGCTTAACGTGAATCATCCGCGTTTAAAAATTTTGACGCACGCGGAATTTATGCCTGCTTCCGCGTTGCCCACTTTTAATTCGTGTGCAATAGAGATGTCCATAACCAAATGGGCAGGTTTGAGCGAACATTTTTTACTGGCAAATGATGATACTTTTGCGTTCCGCCCGGTATCCAGGGAGTATTTTTTCCCCAGGCAAAACCGCGTGAATAATTACTATGCTTTTTATCCGTATAAAAAATACGAGGATACGGCTTACGGCAGACAACTGTTGATTATCCGGGAACGGCTGAATAACTTTTTCCCGGGATTGCATTTCCCGTTGGAGCCTACGCATAATATTTCGGCTTATTTAAAAAATTCTCTTGCTTTGGGCTGGACATTGTTTGAAAAGGAGTTGTCCTCTACGGTGCATAGCCGTTTCCGGCAAGACAGCAATATGAACTTCTATCTGTTTGCCTGTATGGCTGCGGTGCAAGGTTTGGGTTGTTGGAAGAAACGGCGGTTGTCTCGCTTGGGCTGTTCGGACGGATGTTGCTGGGAGTTATATCAAAACTTTGAGCGGGAAATAAATAAGTACCGCCCGCGGTTGGCCTGTTTAAACGATTCGGAAAATTGTGGCCCGCAGGACCGGGCTAAATTGGCCACATACTTGCAAAAGGCGTTCCCTTTGGCAAGCCGTTTTGAAAAATCATAAAGGGGCACAAAACGCTGGAGCAATGCGTGATGTCGTACAATGCGAGTTGCGCCCCTTCGCGTCTGGCAGAGCCTCGCGCGAAAAAAGTGTATGTGGTGCGCGAGTGCCTTTGTCTGTGAAACACCCCGCAAAACTGCGGGGTGTTTTAAATTAGTTTATTTTGCGTTTACCATTTTTGCTCTGGAAATATCGCCTTTCTTATCTAAGAAATAGAGATATCCTTTTTCTTTTTTGATACCGCATTTTTCAACTTTTTTCGGTTTACCGCCTTTTTTGCCGCCTCTGGCCATTTGCACGCGGGCAATATCGCCGTCTTTGTCAATGTAGTAGAGGAAGCCGTCTTCGCGGTCCATACCGACTTTAAGTACTTTTTCTGCCATAGTGGATAATCCTCCTTTTAAGGAAAACAGTCTTACGAAAAAAGTCTAATAAAAAAATATACACTTTGCAAGGGGTTTTTTTCGTCGGCACTCTCTCGGCCGGCTGAAAAGGCCGTACGCGTAGGGCTGAATTTCCTCCTAAAATGCCTATATTATATAGGGAAATGGTATAATCAAAGTATATCTGCCAATAGGGGACGTTATGTATTTAAAAGCGATTGAAATCCAAGGTTTTAAATCTTTTGCCGACAAATCCCGCCTGGACTTTGAACCAGGCATTACTTGTGTGGTGGGACCAAACGGGTGCGGAAAATCAAACGTGATTGACTCCGTGCGTTGGGCCATCGGCGAGATGAGTTGGAAGTCCCTCCGCTCTGCTTCTATGGTGGATATTATCTTTAACGGTACGGCCAAGCGTGCGCCTTTAAATATGGCCCAAGTCAGTATGGTGTTTGATAACGCTTCGCGTCAGTTGCCGCTTGATTTTAATGAAATTACCGTTACGCGCAAAATTTTCCGCTCCGGCGAAAGTGAATATTATTTAAACAAAGTCCAATGCCGCCTGCGCGATATCCGGGATTTGTTTTTGGATACGGGCATCGGCGGAGAAGGATATGCCATTATTGACCAGGGCGGCGTAGAAAGCGTCCTGTCCGCCTCGGCCGAACAGCGCCGGGAAATGTTTGAAGAGGTCGCGGGTGTTTCTAAATATAAAGCCAAACGCGAGGAGTGCATTAAACGCTTGGAACGCGTAGATTTAGACCTGGCCCGTTTGGCGGATACGGTTGCGCTGATTGATGAACAAATTAAAAAATTGGACAGCGAAGCCAAAAAGGCCCGTTTGTACCAAAAGTATCGCGAGGAATTAAAGGAAAGCGAAATTGCAATTTCCGTCTGTTCTATTAAAGAGTCCGATGGTTTAATTGCCAAGCACTCCGGCGAATTAGCCCCGGTGGTTAAAAAATTGGAAGATTTGGAAGCCCGTATTTCCGCACAGGAAGGGGCCGCGGCCGCGCTTGATTTGAATCTCACGCACAAGCAAAAAGAAGCCGCCGAATTTAACGAAAAAATTTCTGCCAGCAAATACCAAGTCGGTTTGTTGGAAGGCGCTATTAAAAATTGCGACAACCTGACCAACGAATTGACCGCACAGGTGGCCGCTTCGGGCGCGGAAGCCCAACGCGGGCAAAACCGCTTGCAGGAATTAGTCCCTGCGCTTGCCCAACTCAAAGAGCAGTTAGCGGCTGTTTCGGCAGAATTAACACCCTTGCAGACTCATTACAACGAACAAACAGCCCAAGCACAAAAAATGGAAAACGATTTGCGTGCGGCGGAAGCGCAGTTGCAGCGTTCGTCCGGCGAATTAATGTCGCTGGTACAAAAACAAATGGAGGCCGAAAACCGGATTTCTTTGGAAGAGTCCTCTATGCAGCGCGAAAATGAAGATTTAATTTCTGCCGAAAAAACGAGCCAAGCCCAACAGGCCGGCTTGGCGGGAATCCAAAAAAGTTTACAGGAAATTTCGGCCCGCGTACAAACCAAACAAACCGAAGCCAACCAAGCGCGCGAAGCCATTGTAAGCGGAGAGGAAAACGTACGGAAATTGCAGGGACTCCGTTCTGCCTTAAATGAAAAACTTTCTGTCGTAAAATCCGCGCGTGCCGCTCTTTCCGCCAAATTGGAGATGATTCAAACCCAGGGCAAAAATGATCCATATTGGGTAGGGGCCAAAACGGTGGCCGAAAGCGGTCTCCCCGGCGTAAAAGGTACATTGAGAAAAGCTTTAAAATATCCTGCCGAGTTAGGTGTAGCGGTGGAGGAAGCCTTCGGCAAGTATTTAGATGCCGTTCTGTGCGAGAACGTACAAACGGTGGAACAGGCTTTATCCCTTTTAAAACAGCACGGTAAGGCCCGTGCTAAATTTATTGTTTTAAACCAAGTGCCTGCCACCCCCGAAAAACCGGCCGAAAATGCACTTAAAAACCAATTAAAATACCAGCCGGAACTGGAAAATTTAATCAACTTTATTATCGGCGGTTATTCGTACGGGGACGGAACCGTAAAAGGCGGATTTTTTATCGGCGGCGGTGCGGAAGGAATTCGTGCGCCGGAAGCCTATTGGGGCGAAGAAGAAACCGTCCGTGGCGAAATGACGGTTAAGGCCGCGGAAGAAGATGCCGTTTCCAAGGAAATTATTGCCAATTATGAAATGCTGTCCAAGGCGGAAGAAAATTTAAAAAATTTGCGCATCAAATCGCAGGAAGCCGTTTTGGCTTTAAACTCCGTACAGAACGAACGCGCCAACAAAGAGCGCGAACTGCGCGCTACGCAAGATGCGTTAAACCGCGCAGCCCAGCGCAAACAGGAAATTACCTTGCGCGTGGATAACCGCAAACGGAACGTGGAAACCCTTAAACAAAATCTGGCAGATTTGAAACGCCTCCACGCAGAAGCCGTTTCGCGTGGAGAGGAATTAAAAAAATCTCAAATTACGCTGCGCGAAAATGCCGAAAAATTAAAGGGAGAAATTAACGCGTTAAGCGCAAAACTCTACGAAGTAAAAATCAAAAAAAACAATGTGGAATTGGATTTAAAATCCACGGAATATGAATTTAACAGTTTAACTGCTAGTGAGGGTCAACGCAACCAAAAAATCGCGTCGGCCAATTTGCGCCTAAAAAGTTTAGCCGAAGAAAAACTTTCCACACAGGCCAAACTATCCACCGAGCGCGACACCTTGGCCAAGTTGGAAATTGACGAACATAAAATGCGCGCCGATTTGGAAACGCTTAAAAAAGATTACAGCGATAAATTGTCCGCTTTAAATGCGTGCAAAAAAGAATCGTCCGACCTGACAATAAAAAGAAACGATTTGGAAAATGCTCTTTCCAACGCGCGCCGCCAGCGGACCACGGTGGTAAATAACTTGTTTGAAAGTTGGAATATTACTCCCGAGGAAGCACAACTGAATTACGGCGATAAAACGGTGGATTACGAGCGCGTAAAAATGATGAGAAAGCGCATCGAAAATATGGGCGCTGTCAATATGACCGCACCAGAAGAATATGATGCTCTTACGGAAAGAAATACTTTCCTGCGTACACAAATAGCGGACTTGGAAAGCGCAAAAAAAGATTTAAAGTCCGCCATTAATAAAATTAACCAAACCACGCGCGAAAACTTTAAATATACTTTTGAACAAGTGCGTATGCACTTTAAAAATATTTACCAAACGCTTTTTCGCGGCGGTGAGTGCGATTTGGTGCTTACCCAGCCGGACAATCTTTTGGAAACGGGTATTGAAATTTATGCCCAACCTCCGGGTAAAAAATTGCTCAATATAACCTCTATGTCCGGCGGGGAAAAAACCCTTACCGCTATGTCCTTGCTGTTTGCGTTCTTTACGCATAACCCGTCGCCGTTCTGTATTATGGACGAAGCCGACGCCGCCTTGGACGAGGCCAACGTGGAGCGTTATGTAAACTTGATTAAAGAGTTCGCCAAAACCACACAGTTTATCGTGGTAACGCACAACAAACGTACAATGGAATCGGCCCGTATGCTTTATGGTATCACGATGGAAGAAAGCGGGGTGTCAAAGGTAATGTCCGTCAATTTGGCCGAGCGCAACCCCGAAGCCGACCAAAAAAAGGAAGCCATTGAGGCCTTGGCGGAGGCATAATGAAAATAGGGGTGTTTTCGGACGTACACAGTAATTTGGAAGCATTAAATGCCTGTCTGGCCCGCTACGAACAAGAGGGTGTAGATCATTTTATTTACTGCGGGGATATTATCGGTTACGGACCGGATCCCGAGGAGTGCGTAAAGAAAATATCCTCTTTAAATTTACTTGCCTGCGTGTTGGGCAACCACGATGCTGTTTTTGTGCAGCCCGAATTAGAGGTGTTGTTTAACTACGATGCCAAAATTGCGCTGGATGAAAATAAAAAACATTTAAGCGAAAAATCCATCCGCTATTTAACTGCGTTGCCTACCGTGGCCCGCGGGGAAGGTTTTACTGCTGTGCACGGTACGCCCAACGAACCGATAAAGGAATATTTTTCCAGTTGCGCGCAATTCCGCGCCTCCTATGACAAGTGGCAGGGAAAAATCTGCTTTGTGGGGCACTCCCATTTGCCCTTTTATATTCGCGGTACGCAAAACTCGTGCGTTATTTATTTATGTAAGCGCGAAGATGCCACGGTTCATTTGTCTGACAAAATGCGCTATGTGTTAAATCCGGGTTCTGTGGGCAAACCGCGCGACTTAAATCCGCACGCTTCTTTCAGTATTTGGGATACCGAAAAAAACACTTTCCGTTTTATCCGCCAGCCGTATGATTTTTCCCCTACGCAGAAAAAAATGCAGGAAAGAAAATTCCCCGCATTTTTAATAAACAGTTTGGCTCACGGCCTGTAATTACCGCTTTATTTTTGTTTTGGCGTATTGGAACAGCGCATTTGCCGCCGCTCCGGCGGTAATGCACAGTGCAAATTCAAACGACGCGCGGAAGCGTGCATATGCCCCGAAAAAGACCGAGCCGATACCCCAAAAGTACAAGCAATATACGAGCAGGAAAAATGTTTCCGTGCGGCGCGTTTTCCACAGCAGCAAAAATCCGCCCATACTGCACAGTACCAGCAGAAAGACCTCTCCCGCACTGATGGTAAAAAGGAGTTTATTGGCCGTGGTTTTAAGCCAATTCCCGTGCAAGGCTGTTGTGTGATTGAGCATTTGCCCGTCTAATTCTTCTTCGGGAATTGCTCCGCCGGTCAGCAGGCGCGAACAGTGGACGAAATTCGCCCCAAAAAGTGTTTTGACAGCCCATAAAGGCGCGCGGGAAAGTTTATAGAAAAACGATTCTTGTATAAGCGGCTTTGCCATAGCCTTATATAACCGCACTTGTTCGGTTGGGGGGAGAGAATTAAAACCGGGCGGGAGTGCATTTTCCAGTAATTGGTGTGCTTGCGGAACAGACAAATTATATTTGTGAGCCAGATAATCTTCGTTCCACATATACAGATTATACGCGCCCACGGACGTAAAGCCGCCGAAGCCTGTTTGAACCGAATTTCTCACTTGCCACGCGCCGACAAGTATTAATAAGGGGGCAAAGAAAAACGCGGCAATTTTCCACGCAGGAAAGCGTACCAATTTGGCGGCTGAAAAGCATACCAAAATAATAGTGCTTGCAAACATAAAATAGTATGCGGCCGGGCGCACATAAACGGCACTTGATAAAAAAAGTGCGGCTAAAAAAAGTTTATGCCTGGCGGGTTTCAGCAAAAAATTTACCGTAAAATAAACAAACCAAGATAGCAAAAAGGCACATAAAATTTCTGTCAGCACCGCAAACGATAGGGAAAAATACAACACGCTTGCCGCACAAAAAAGGGCCGCCGCCCGGGCCGCGTGTTTGCCGTTTAACTTTTCCGCCGTCATATAAACCGGGATAAGCAGGGCCAGCGACAAAAGGTTTTGCACTAACACCACGGCCCACGTCATATTGTGAAAAAGTGTTTGGACAACAGCCAAAAAGAAGGGGTATCCCGGTGTGCGCAACAGCATCGGTGCGGCGGTTACCGCTTCCCACATTTGCCCGTATTCCAGCCACGTTTGCGCCGGATATACATAAGTCAGCGAATCGGGAAAGGCTAAAATTTTCTCCCCCAGCGGGTGAAAATAAAATACCCCGGCCAATGCCGCCCCTTTTACAAGGGCCAGCGCAGTAAAAACATACCAAAAAACTTTATCTTTATAAAAATGCATATGCTTATTGTATGAAAAAGAAACCTCTCCCGCAAAACTGCGCTTTCTTAAAATGGTAAAATATAAATAACGATACAGTGCGTCCCGCAATCTATGGCCCGCTCCGCGCTGTGTGGGAGGCTATTATGAGTATTTTTGAAGCGTTAATGATGTTAGGTTTCGGCCTTGCGTGGCCGTTTAATATTTCGCGCTCCTTGCGCACGAAAACAGCTGCCGGCAAAAGTTTCCTGTTTATGGGAACGATTGAATTTGCCTATGTGTGCGGGATGATTCATAAAATTTTGCACAATTTTGACTGGGTCTTTTGGCTCTATGTGCTTAACTTTGTAATGGTGCTGGTGGACTTTTGCTTAATGGTGCGTTACACCAAATTGGACGTTTTCCGCAAGCGCCACGCGGATTTGAAGGCCAAACGCCACCGCGAACGGCTGCAAAAAGCCAAACAAAATTAATTTTACTCCCCGCTTTTTGCGGGGAATTTTTTATTTGTGCAAAAGGCGGCGCCTCGGTGCGTTTCTTTCCGGCGGCGGGATGGTTCTATAAACCCCGTTTTTCTAAACGTTTTTTCTGCGGGCGAAAACTCGCCTAAAAAGATATAATAAAAGAAATTCAACCCTCTCCGTAGTAAAGCGAGGTTTTATGATTAGATTTAACTGCGATTACAGTGAAGGCGCCCACCCGCGTATTTTGGAAAAGTTGGCGCAAACCAATTTAGAGCAAGCGCCCGGCTATGGGCAAGATACTTATTGCCGCCAAGCGGCTGATTTAATTAAATCTCTGTGTCAAACGCCACAGGCCGAGGTGCATTTTTTAGCAGGAGGAACGCAAACCAACCTGACGGTTATTGCGGCTTGCCTGCGTCCGTACCAAACGGTTATTTCCGCTGATTCCGGGCATATTAACGTGCACGAAACGGGCGCGATTGAAGCCACGGGCCACCGTATTTTGACGGTGCCGGAGCAGAACGGAAAATTAACGGCGGAGCAAATTGCCCGCTGTTGCAAGGAACATTGGTTGGACGATAATCCGGAATTTGCTCCGCAGCCCAAACTCGTCTATATTTCCTTTCCTACGGAATACGGTACGCTGTATTCCAAAGAGGAACTTTCTGCTATCCGCCGCGTGTGCGACGAGAACAATCTCTTTTTGTTTGCCGACGGCGCGCGTTTGGGCTATGGTTTGGAAGCCCCCGGAAACGACGTTACGCTTGCGGACTTAGCCGCTTGCTGTGATGTGTTTTATATCGGCGGCACGAAAATCGGTGCGTTATTAGGGGAAGCGGTGGTAATTGTAAACCCCAAACTCCAAAAGGATTTCCGCTATTTTATGAAGCAAAAAGGCGCGATGCTTGCCAAAGGGCGTATTTTGGGCATTCAATTTTTAGCCTTATTTGAGGACGGCCTGTATTTTAAACTTTCCAAACACGCTGACGAAATGGCGCAGATTATCCGACAAGCGTGTGCGGAATGCGGATTTGAGTTTTTGTACGACTCTCCCACTAACCAACAATTTCCTATTATGCCAGATGACCTTATCAAGCAGTTAGAGGAGTTGTATGTGTTTTCGCACACCAAGCGTTTAGACCACCGCCGCAGTGCGATACGCATTTGCACCAGTTGGGCTACCCGTCGAGAGGATGTGGAGCAACTGGTAGCCGATATCCACAAATACGCAGGGAAATAATATGTTACACATTGGGTGCCATTTATCTTCTTCCAAGGGTTTTAAGGCAATGGGCGAAACCGCATTGTCTATCGGGGCGGATACGTTTCAATTCTTTACGCGCAACCCGCGCGGAAGCCAGGCCAAGCCGATAGACCCGCAAGATGCCGAAGCCTTATGCAAATTGCTTGCGGAAAAGCATTTTGCACCCATTATAGCGCACGCACCCTATACGCTTAACCCCGCTTCCGCTGACCCCAAAACGCGCGAATTTGCCCGCCAGACCTTGGCAGACGATTTGCAGCGTATGGAATATGTGCCGGGAAACCTGTATAATCTTCACCCGGGCAGCCACGTCGGGCAAGGCGCAGAAAAAGGCATTGAACTGATTGTAGAAACGCTAAATGAAATTTTAACGCCTAATCTGCATACTACGGTACTTTTGGAAACTATGTCCGGCAAGGGGAGCGAAATCGGGCGGACTTTTGACGAGTTAAAACAGATTTTGGACGGCGTAAAACTCAATCATCTGCTGGGGGTCTGTATGGATACCTGCCACATACACGATGCCGGCTATTCTCTGGTGCATTTAGACGATACTTTGGCGGAATTTGATAAGCAAATCGGCCTGCCCTTGTTAAAGGCTGTTCACTTAAACGATAGTTTGAACCCGCAGGGGGCGCATAAGGACCGCCACGCCTGTATCGGCCAAGGCACTATCGGCCTGGATACTTTGGCGGGTGTAATTAACCACCCGGCCTTAAAGCATTTACCGTTTTGTTTGGAAACCCCCAACGATTTGGCGGGCTATGAAAGGGAAATTAAACTTTTGCGCGGGCTATATAAGGAATAACTACTTGGTTTTAACCACCAGCATTAGGCTGTACCCGCCCACCCAAAACGCGGCCCAACTTCTGGGCAGTAAATAGTGTGCCAGCAACCGTATGCACATACCGATACGGCTTTTTAGGCCGGTCAGTTGCGGCGGTCGCTCTACATATTTATTGGTATAGTGATAATGCAAAATCTGCCAACCGCGCTTTTTTAAAAGCCTTTTTAAATACCTTGCTGTAAAAAAATGGATATGTCCCACGGTTTGATATTCTTCTTCTAAAATTTCAGGTTTGATGAGCGTCCGGAACGATAAATCCAACGGAATATGCAAAATAAGCACCGGGGCTTTTTGGGCCAGTTCCTCCAAAAAACGCTCCATATCCGGAATGTGCTCCACTACATCTATGGCTAGGGCCGTATCAAACGAGCCTTTGGCCCACGCTTCGCAAAAGAAATTTACATTGGCAGGCGCGTGTTGTTTGGCAATGCTAATGGCCTGTGGGGAAATATCACACCCGGTAAAGAGCATATCCGGGCGGTGGTGCGCCCAATGATTAATGAGTGCACCCGCTCCACAACCCGCGTCCAGTACCGTGCGGGGGGATAAGCGGGCCTTTTTTACGGCCTGTAAAACGTGCGCCAGTTTCCACTTAGCATCTTGCGTGTGCCAACCGGGGTTTTGCAGGAGATATTTTCCGTCTGTATAGCGGGACATACCCTTATTATACCTTTTACCTATTATATAAGGGTCTTCTTTTACAAAAAAACCTTTCCTTTTGGCCTAAATTCTGTATAATAGGGATATATTGCTTTTTTTATAATACAAATTGGAGGATAAATGAGAAAGTTTCTCGTTGCAGTTTTCTTTGTGTTGTTTGCTCCCCTGTTTGTGCAGGCAGCCCAAAATATTCAAATCAACTGGGACGGACAAGACCACTCTCGTGAAATTGTCGGAGATAACCCGAATAAGCCGTTGGCTATCGTCGGGGCCGGCTCTTTAAATGCGGGAGCAATTAACGGGGCGTCCCTTACCGTAAATGGCGCAAATATTAGTATTAGTGATTCTGCTATCGCCAATGAGATTTACCACTCGGTTACGCATAGTAATAAAAACAACTTTGAAATCCCTGTCTTGTCGGACGACACTCGCAAAGGTGCCTATGTGGCGGGCGGTGCGGCGTACAACAATAATGTTACTAACAACTCTGTGAGTATGACGGGCACGAACCTGACGGGCAGAGACGTAATGGGTGGTGTGGCCTTAATTCGTCAGGCGGGGGACCGCTTTGGCGCTGCGTCTGCCAACAACAACTCCGTTTCTATTAGTGGCGGAGCGGTCAATTCTTATACCTTTACGCCTACCGGAGCAACTTCCACAGTATTGGGTGGAAACGTGTACGGCGGTTATACCAAATTTTCTAAGGGCTCGGCTAATAACAATACGGTTTCTATTACAAACGGCGCGACCGTGCAGGGGGACGTTATCGGCGGGTTTACCGATGAACGTCTGACCGAAGAAGATGTGAAAACGGACAACGTAATTGACACCAAAGCCAACGGCAACTATGTACTCGTAAAAGATGCTACGGTGGGCGGTATGGTGGCTGGTGCCAGAGGAGCGGCTACGGCCGAAAACAATACGGTTGTTATTGATCATTCTACCGTGGATTCCGTAGTCGGGGCAGACAAGGGCCGCGGTGTGGCGGATAGTGCTGCTTCCGTCGTAAATGTGGACAACAATACCGTTATTGTCAGAAATAACAGTACCGTAACCAATATGGCTGCGGCAGTAACCAATTTTTCCGTAAACGCTAAGGGCAATACCTTGACGTTGGATAACTCCACCGTGAATATGGCTTCTATTTATGCGGTAAAAATGGGCTTAGCAACAGATGTTGATAAAAATCCTGTGAGCGCTACTGTTGGTTCAAACACCTTAAACCTGAACAATATGAGAGCCACTTTTACCGAATTGGGCGGTTCTATCAACTTAGCCGGCACCGCCAACGGCAACGTAGTAAACGTAACCAATTCCGCCTTGACGTTAAATAATGCTGGTAAATTCTTTGGCGACACCTTGGATTTAACCAATTTGTCCGCTAACAAATTGTTACCCGAAACTATGCCAAAAGACCAAGGGGCTATTTTCGGCGGTGCGAGTATGACCTATACCCGCAAAGTAAATTCTACGCCCACAGAAGAAGCACCGGAAGAGGAAAAAGTTTCTATCGGTGGGACCAACAGCGACAATAACACCGTTTCTCTTGCGGGTGGCGATTCTGTAAAAGACGTAAAAGCCAATGTGTTTGGTGGTTTCTCGGCTTATATTAATGAAGTAAATTACCAAACGAAAGACGATTCCGGCGTTATTACCACGGTTAAGAAAGAGGGTTTAGTTACTAAGACCACCTCTTCCGACCCGGCTGCCGAAGCACAAGAGCCGGAAGAAGCGGATCAAATTGATGATGTGTATTCCGCATCCAACAACACGGTTGTTTTGGATAACGTCAAATTCAACGGTAAAGTATATGGCGGTTATGTATATGGTGCCGAACTGAAAGACCAAAATATGCTTACCCAGAATAATACCGTTATTTTGCGTAATAAAGTGGAACTGGACCCGACCGCAGTTATCTACGGTGGCAATAACGGTCTTTACGGATTTTCCACCAACCAGTTGGTCTTTGACCGCACGATTGGTACATTTACCAACAAAGACCAGTTCCAAAACTTTAACGACTGGTGGACTATCAACGCGGACTTTAAGACCGATCTGCATTTTGACTTCGGTGTCTATGCCAATATGACGCTTGATAAATCCACGATGAAGGAAGATTCTAAGACGGTTGTAACCACCGTTACCTCTACGGACCTGACTGGAGTTCACGAAGGTGATATCGTGTATGATTTGGTGGACAGCGGTGTTGTGTTAACTCAAAAGAAAGTGGGGGTGTATTCCTATGATTTGACCCCTACCAGAGGCACCGGGAATAAAATTCTCTGGACGCTTACCAGCACGAAGGATAAAGCCAATGCCGAAGTGTACGGACAGTTGCCACTCGTCGGTTTGGCCTTAATCAGCGAAGGCCCGGAAATGCTCACCCAAACCTTAAACGATTTGTGGAAGAGCGATACCGAACAGAATACCTTTATTAACGGCGGTTACCACCACACCCGCTACGAAACGGGCAGCGGTTTTGACTTGGATTCCGGCCTTACCCAAGCGGGCGCCTGGAAGAAATTTACGAACGATTGGGCCTTGGGTATTTTTGCTAAATATGCGGGCGGTTCTTACAAAACTTTCCCCATTAAAGTTACCGGCGATGCCAATGTGTTCGGCGGCGGGCTGATGACCTCCTTGCGTTACAGCGAAACGGGCCGCTTGGAAGCCACGGTGGAAGCCGGCTATGTGGATGCCAAGTTTGAATCCTCCGAACTTTTATCCACCTTTAAGACCAAAGGAATGTATTACGGCGCCAGCGCGGGCTTTGTGGAAAACCCGTTGGAAGATTTGAGCCTGTATGCCAACTTCAACTGGAAGCGCAAAGCCTCCGACGACATTACCGACGACTTGGACCAGAAAATCAAGTTTGATACCTTGCAGAGTATGGCCCTGCGCTTTGGCGGCGATTATGCCTTTAACTTTGTGGATTGGAAGGGTGTAATTCCTTCTATCGGTGCAAGCGCGATTTACGAAATGGACGGCGAATCTACCGTTACGGTGGAAGATGTTAAGAGCAGCGAAGCCTCTATGAAAGGTATGAGCGGCCGCGGCCAGATTTCGTTGGCCTATCACAACCAGGACACTTTCTTGCCCTTGCACTCCGTACTGACTGTTTACGGTCAAGTGGGCAAACGCGAAGGTTTTGGCGGTGAAGTGAACATTTCGTTTGAGTTCTAAACAAAAATCAAACGTAAATTTTGGTAAAGGCCCTTCGGGGCCTTTACTGTTTTAAAAAAAGTTGCACACAAAGATAAAAATTGTTATAATAAATATGTAGTCATTAAGGGCCTGTAGCTCAGCTGGGAGAGCGCCTGCATGGCATGCAGGAGGTCGCAAGTTCGATCCTTGTCAGGTCCACCATTTACCCTTAATAGAACCCGCCTGCCGGCGGGTTTTTTGTTTTATATTCTTATGCCTATCGTTGACGGCAACCGGGTGGAAAATGCCCCCACAGATATAAGCCCAGGGGATTCAAGCGCGTTGGCTTTGCCCCAGGTTTGTTAGGTTGCTTGCCTTGGTGTTTTTTCAGGAAAAGCAATTTTTCTTTTTATTATTTTGCGTTGCCCCGTTAAAGCCACCTAAAATGCATTTATTTTGTTTATTGAGTGCGAGTAGGGGTTCGTATCAGTAAAGCAACGAAAATACTTATGTGTGGGTTTTGAGCGGTTCTTTTATAATGATTATGTGCGCGCGAGGAAAGTTTTGCTCAGGCTTATTTATATTGCTATGCCTTTCGTTTTTCTCAAACTCGCATAAGGCTGCGGCTTTCAATCCCTAACGCGGACAAAGCAGTTTGCCCGCTTATGGGCACAAAAAAACCACCCTTTCGGGTGGTTTCTAAATGGTGCCCAGTATAGGGATTGAACCTATGACCTTTCCCATGTCAAGGGAACGCGCTACCGCTGCGCCAACTGGGCTTAAATTCGTTACGGTTTTACTGCCTTGCCTAGTGGGCGCGTTCCCTTATAGCGGGAACGGTCTTATGGGATTAGCGCTGCGCCAACTGGGCATAAATCTGTTTGACTACTCATTTATTATACAAAATAACCCGCCCTAAATAAAGAAAATCCTTGTGTTTCCGTCGGGAAATTCTTAAATGCCAAATCTAAAATGCCTCTATTAAAAACATCTAGTGCGCGGATTTTAATTTTGATAGAGTTTGATAATTTGGAAGCGTTTTGGGTGGCGTTTGGACACTTTTTGGACAGTGATTTTACCTATACACAGGCCCTGGAATTGCCCCAATGTCAGCCCCGTAAACTAGGTTTTGGGGTAGTAGAGGCAAGTTTGGTTTGTACTTATAAGGTATGTTTAGTAAAATAAATGTGTTAGTTGAATTTTAGGAGTATTAATAATACTAAATAATATAGAACAGAAATAGTTGTAAAAACAATTTGTTAAAGATTATTGTCGGGTGCGTAATGGAAGATTACGCATGGGAGAAACGGAAACGCTTTTCCTATAGAGAGTCCGAGAATAATCGTTTGCTTTGCACCCGCCTCTGTAAGGGGCGGGTGGGCGACGATATTCAAGGTCACTCTCTATGCTTTGAAATCGTCGCTTTTTTATGGGCAAAAAACCATTAATTGCTAATTCTAATAAACAAGGAGGTGAAAATATGGTCCAAGGCAAATGTCCAGACCAAGTAGATATTACGCTGGACAAAAGGTATGCTTCAACAGGTTGTAAAAAGAAAGGCGCTGTGCCTAATGGAAACTATTTCGGAAAAGTTAGCAGAAATATTTGCTGTACTTATCCTAAATGCCCGTATGGGGTGAAACTTTAAATAAAAGGAGAAAAAGAAAATGGACGTAAGAATGTATCGGTGTACTCAGTGTCAACGTACTGTACCTGTGTCTAGAGGTGATAGCACAAAATGTCCATACTGCGGTCAGTATATGATCCCGTTGGACTAAAAAAAGGGGCCCCTGTGGTATGGGCCCCCAAATAGCATTTAAAAATGGGAATTATTATTTTATTGGGGGTTTTGTTTGGCGGGCTAGTGTTTTTGCTGTTTGGTATGGCGGTTCTTGCCAGTTTAGCACAAAAGGCAAAACAGCAAAGGCCGGTGGCGTTCTCCAACCGGTTCAGTAAATTAACCCAAAACGGACACAGCCCTGATGATAGGAAGTTTTCCTCCCCGGCGGATAGTTCTTATATGCCCCAACGGTTAGGGGCGGAATTTAACTGGGAACGGGGCAGTTTTGTAAATGCCGGCTTTAACAAAGATTGTATGGTGGCAGATGTAAAAACGGTTCCTGTGTTGCATTATTATCTTTACACTGTTCGGGGGCGCGAAATTACCTTCTTCCCGCATAAAGGTGTACGCTCCGGCTGGGTGGATGAGTATTAAAGGGAGGATAGTATGATAGCATTCTTTATTGTAGTAGGACTTACAGTTATTTGTTTTGGTGGTTTGTTCTTGATGGCCTGGTTCAGTGGGAAATTTAGCGGGCCAACAATGGGGGGCAGATTTGCCGCTAGAACTTCCAGAGAAATTGAGCAGTTGATTTTTGGATATATCATTGCTGCCCTTATTGGTATTGCTTCGTTCTTTATCTTGCCTTTCTTGGCGGGTATCGGTATGGCTGGTAAATACTAAGGAGTGATATGAGAAAAGTTATTAGAAAAACCTTGAATATTTTGTATGCCCTGGCCGGCTTTGTAAAAATTGGGAGTTGGAAATAGCAGAAATATGACCCCTAACGAACCGGTGGTAGTGTGTTCCCATAGTATGGTTGCGTTGTGCTTCCCGGATGGCTATTTAATTTTAACGGAGAGTATAGATGATGCCCGTACGATGTGTGCTGATTTGGGCCTAAGGCAAGAGCCTTATTGGTGGTCTTTGGTTAAAACATATGAAAGCAAAGCACAGGCTGAAAAATGCGTGGCTGAGGTGCTGCGCTTTTTGGGCCCGTGCGGGTTGCCCTTGGTGCATTTGGCCCAAAATTCAAAAGGACAATGGCAAGTAACGTATGACGGGTTTATCTCGTCTTTGTAAATAAAATATGAACAACAAATTACCTGATTATTATAAGATTTTAGGCGTTGACCGTTTGGCGGATGATAAAGAAATTGAGCGCGCTTTTAGACAAAAAGCGATGCAGTGCCACCCAGATAGATTTTCCGACCCAAAGGAAAAAATACAGAAAACCAAAGAGTTTCAAACAATTAATGAAGCCTATACACTGCTTTCTAAATATTCCGAACGGAAAAAGTACGACGCTGACTTGGAACGCCAAGAAGCGGAAGAACAGGACCGCTGGGAAAGAGAGCGCCAGGAAAAGGAAGCGCGCGAGCGCCGAGAGAGGGGGAATCAAGCCCAAAATCAAGGGCCTTTTTCTGGATTTGACTATAATGGCTTTTGGTTTGAAACAATTAAGTATAGATATAGATATGAGTCGGCTTCTATTGGGGAGATAAAACGGCGAAATGCTTCCACTTCGCCCGAGGATGATGCGCGAATAAAGAGAGTTTTGAAGCCGTTTGGAGAAGGTGGTTCTTTTTTTGATGCCACGAGTCCTATTGGAGAAGCAAGTATGACTATTCGCATGACAGGCAAGGAGTTGAACTGCGAGTTCTTGTTTACAAAAAATGGGGCCTATCACTACTATTGGAAGGGAACATTCCAAATGAGAGGATTTACAGGCTGCGCTGCTCGCTCTATGGAAGAGGATTTCAAATCGGCGACGAATAACGCCTACAATGCCGCTATGGATTGGGCGACCGAAATTGTACAAAACGGACACCCAGCGCCAGCAGAGCCCGAGGATGACGAATGGGACGAGGACGAGCCGGAATCGTATGACGAGGTAGCCCCCGCGGCGAATTCCTATGACTATGCGGGGGATATTGAAAACGAAAAAAAGTACCCCATAGTAGAGGCTTGGGAGGGGGTAGGGGTCATAGGGATTGGCACAGTTCCGCTCTTGTTTTTTTCCGTGGTTAGTTTTGGGGGAGGGCTAACAATGTTAGGGGCGATTTTTTTACTCCTTGCTATCCTTTGGGGAGGATTTGGTTTTTTTGCAGGTCAAATTTGTGGCACTTTTGATTACTTCAAAAAAACAAAGCCAAAACCGACACCCGCTAAGCCAAACCCTACACCCGCCAAACCACAACCGGCCAAGAAATCCCCTGTTGAAGAGGGCCCCGACAGCGAAGGACGGTTGGTATTGGTATTTATCGGATTAGTAATGTTGTTGATGTTCGTGATTTTTATACAAATCATCTAATGTTTCATTTTTTATAAGTTTTTTGTTTGCCAAGGGTATATATTTTTGTGCCCTTGGCTATTTTTTCCCTCATTAATGCTCACATCTGTCAGATGTGGAACTTTCTCCTAAAACAAAAAATACTTATTAAATAGGGGTTTTTAAAAGTTTGGCACAGGATTTTCCAACATACTATATATAGTGTGGCAAAAAAGAATCATTTGCCGCGTGGACTAATAACAATGCGCGCCTTGCCGTAAACATTAACCACAATATGACTATGTTTTGCGCGGGTTTTAAGCCCGTTGGGGCGCTTTTGTCTCTAAAATCACCCACAATATAGGAGAAATTATGAGCCTTACACAACTTGCAGCAGGCAAATATTTAATTGATTGGCGGGATAGCCTTGGTAAACGGCACCGAAAAAAGGTATCCGGCAGTAAAAAATATGCACAAGAAGTAGAACTTATAGTAAAGCAAAAGCGGGAAAATGAAATTCTTTCCCGGAAAATAGTAAAGATAACTTTTAATGAGTTGGCTGATTATTATGGGCGGGCTCATAGCGGGCAAACTAGGGCCGCCCAATGGACGATAAACCTGTTAAAGGCTCATTTTGGCAGTATGCAAATGCACCATATAACGGGGGGCCATTTGCAACACTATTATAATAACTTATTGCAAACGCATAAATCGGCTACTTGCAACCGCTATTTTGCCGTTTTGGGGGCCATTATTAATTATGCCATACGGCAAGACAAATGGAACGGGCGGAACCCTTGTTTGGCTGTTCATAAAAAAACGGAAAAACCAGTCCAACTGGCCACGTGGAGCGAACAAGAACTAAATGCGTTGCTGAAAGGGGCGCAGCCGGGTATTAGGCAGGTAGTGTTATGTGCTTATCATTCTGGGATGAGCCGGAGCGAAATTTTTGCTTTGCATTGGGAAAATGTGGATATGAAAGAAGGGTATATCCATATCCTTACCTCCCCAAGCGGTAAACCCCGCCTTGTTCCAATGAGTAAACGCCTTAAAAAAGTTTTTATTGATATGGGGCCAAAACCCAGCGGCCCTGTTGTTCAAATAACCTTACGGGCGTTTGAATGCGCTTTCAAACGATTAAAAGCAAAAAAGAAGTTATCCCATTTAAAATTCCGTGATTTACGGCATACCTTTGCTACTAATTTCCGTATGCGCAACGGTGATTTGGCGGCTTTACAGGGCCTTTTAGGCCATACCAGCCTGCGGATGACAAACCGTTATGCCCATATTAACCCAGAGGAACTAAA
The DNA here is from genome assembly GCF_056976295.1 of Candidatus Avelusimicrobium sp. NCBI lineage: Bacteria > Pseudomonadati > Elusimicrobiota > Elusimicrobia > Elusimicrobiales > Elusimicrobiaceae > Candidatus Avelusimicrobium > Candidatus Avelusimicrobium sp. The sequence goes on along the minus strand of NZ_DBMCTG010000001.1, from coordinate 62,302 downwards.
AAAAGCCATTTCGTGTATGGATGATTAACGTTTATTAAGAGAGTGACCTGGGGGTAATATGCCCCGGCAGGCAAAAACACCACCTGCCGGGGCTATAAGGTAAAGTATGGGGGCCTATGCCCGTAAAATTCTTTACTTCTTGTTAGTTGTTCTATCGTGGAAGATATGTGCATCTACCAAGCGTTTGAAAATTTTTCCGCGCTGTTCAAAATCCTTAAATTGGTCAAAACTGGAACACGCGGGCGACAGCAACACCACATCACCCTTTGCCGCGCCGGACATAGCCGTTTCTACCGCCTTTTCCAAGGTGCCGCAGCGCATCAGCGGAAAGGCCCCGTGCAACTCCCGTTCAATTTTATCCATTGCTTCGCCGATTATCAGGACGCGCTTGCAATAATCTTTTAAATATGGGAGTAATACCTCGTAAGAGGCCCCCTTATCTCGCCCGCCTAAAATCAGCCACAGATTTTGTGTTTTTTCAAAACTTTTAAGGGCTGTAATGGTGGAATCCAAATTGGTGGCCTTGGAATCGTTTACATACACCACGCCGCGGTGGTACGCAAATTGTTCAATGCGGTGTTCCATCGCTTCAAACTTATCAAAAACCGCTTGAATTGTTTTTGCGGGCACTCCGGCAGACAAAGCCATTAACGCGGCGGCCATTGCATTTTCCACATTGTGAATCCCTTTTAAATGCGGGGGGCGGATTTGGTGGCCCTCGCTGAAAATCAGTTCGTCTCCGTCAAAAAACACGTCTGTTTTAAGTAAATGTTTGGGATGTGTGGAAAATGCCAACACCTTGGATTTTGCTTTTTCCACCAGTTCCACACAAACGGTATCGGCGCCGTTTACCACCAACACATCGGCGGCGCGTTGGTTTTTAAACACCTTGGCCTTGGCTTTGATGTAATTTTTCATCCCGCCGTGGTGGTCCAAATGGTCTGGTGTTACGTTTAAAATGCAGGCAAAATTCGGGCGGAAATAGGTGCTGTCCTCCAATTGGTAACTGGATACTTCAATTACCACATCATCACCTTTTTTTACTTGTCCCGCGCAGAGCGAAACCGGGCTACCGATATTGCCGCAGACAAAAACTTGGCGTCCTTTATTTTCGCGTTGGGCTTGCAGTTTTAGAATTTCGCCCAGCAGCGCGGTCGTGGTTGTTTTTCCGTTTGTGCCTGTTACCGCAAACACACGCACCCCCTTGGGCATAAAGGCAAGTGCGGTTTCCAGTTCGCTAAATACGGGAATGCCCAGTTTTTTGGCTTCCAACAAAGCGGGGGATTTAGGAAAAATGCCTGGGCTTTTTATCCAAAAATTACATTGAAAGAGGGCTGATGAGTGCCCGCCTGTTTCCACGCGCACCCCTTTGGGAAGCGCAAAAGCCTCCGCGTGGGCCATAGGGGCATCCTCGCTGATGAGTACGTCAAAGCCGTTTTTCGCAAGCAAGGTGGCCACGGCGCGCCCGCTTTTTCCCAAGCCTAAAACACCCGCGCGGTTGCCGGATAATTTTTCTCTCTTAAACATTTCTTTTTCTCCCGTGCAAAAAGGCGCGGACGGTTTCCTGGTCGGAAAAGTGATTTTTTTTCGTGCCGATAATTTGGTAATCCTCGTGCCCTTTCCCTGCAATAATTACGATATCATTTTTTTGTGCAGATGATAATGCCCGGCGGATCGCTTCGGCGCGGTCAGGCACTAATTCGTAATTACCGGCTCCTTTCATTCCTTGCAAAATATCGTTAAAAATTTTTTTCGGTTCTTCACAACGAGGGTTGTCGTTTGTTAAAAAAACATAATCTGCGCGCGTGCAAGCCGTATGCCCCATTAACGGACGCTTGGTGCGGTCCCGCTGGCCGCCACAGCCAAAGACGACAACCGTGCGCCCTTTTTTAAAAGGGGCAACCGTATCCAAAGCGCGGTTTAATGATTCGTCCGTATAGGCAAAGTCCACAAAGGCAAAAAAGTCTTGGCCTTCGTCTATGCGTTCCATACGGCCCGGCACACCGGGCAAGGCGGCAAGTCCTTGTCTAATGGTTTTTTCGTCTATGCCATTGGCGCGGGCCGCCGCATAAGCGGCCAAGGCATTATACACATTGTGCCGCCCTAATAAGCGGATTTGCAGCGGGGACCCATTTACATAAAACGAGGTTCCCTCCAAACTTTCGCAAATGTCTGTGGCCTTCAAGTCGGCTTCTTTTTCCAGCCCAAACGTAATCACATTCACGCGGCCCTTTAATAAATTTATCAAGCGTTTGCCGTATGGGTCATCCGCGTTAATGATAGCGGTGCGGTTGGGTTTTGGATTGGCGGGGTCAGCCAAGTTTTCAAACAGTTTTTGCTTGGCTAAAAAATAATTTTCAAAGGTGTGGTGATAGTCCAAATGGTCGCGTTGTAAATTGGTAAAAACAGCCGTATCGTACCAAATGTGCTTAACACGCTGTTGGTCCAATGCGTGGGAGGAGACCTCCATTACCACATTTTGGCATCCGTCCTCTTTCATTTGCGCGAGCAGGTTAAAAAGGGGAATAGCCGCCGGCGTCGTGTTGGGGGCCGCGCAAAGCACTTTTCCGTCCATGCGGTAGTTAACTGTGCCCAGTACGCCCACTTTTCGCCCGGCACAAGTTAAAATAGATTCCAGCAAATACGCAATAGAAGTCTTGCCCTTGGTCCCTGTAATGCCAATCATTTGCATTGTATTTGACGGCTTGCCGTAAAATTCATAGGCGGCATCCGCCATATCGCGGTCAATATCCGCAGATTGTAAATAAGGGGCAAGGCAATGTTCCGGTCGGGGTTGGGCGGATACTACCATTACGGCACCCCGGCGGACGGCCTCATTAATAAACTGGTTACCGTCTGCATTGGCGCCTTTTAAGGCAAAAAAAATGCTTCCCGGGTGAACCTCTTGCGAGCGGAACGTAAGCCCGGTGATGTGCAAGCCTAATCGGGTGGCTTCTGATAATACAATGCTGGACATATAAGATATGGTATCAAATTGCTAGAATATAGAAAATGAAAAAAACGACCCGCTATTTTGAAACCTTATATACCCGATACAACAAACGCAGTTTGTGTAACCCCGACCCGTTGCAATTTTTGTATGATTATCCCGCCGTGCGCGAGCGGGAAATTGCCGCGTTGGTGGCGGCTTGTTTTGCATACGGGAACGTCAAGCAGATTATTAAAACGGTAAGTTGGGTGTTAAACGCGGCAGGCTCTTCCCCTCGGCAGTTTGCGTTGTCTGCCACTCCCGATAAACTGGCCCGTATTTTTAAGGGCTTTAAATACCGTTTTACTGCGGAACAAGAAATTATTTCCTTTTGGCTGGCTGTTAAAACTATTTTGCAGAAATATGGTTCGCTGGAAGATTGTTTTTTGGCTTATTATACCCCGGCGGACGAAACGGTACTCCCCGCGTTAAAAGGTTTTGCGCGGGAACTGCGCCGCGGGTGTGATTTGCACTCCCTGGTGCCGGACCCGGATAAAAAGAGTGCGCTTAAACGGTTGAATTTATTTTTGCGTTGGATGGTGCGCAAGGATGAGGTGGACCCCGGAGGCTGGGCGAAAATAAGCCCCGCACAACTGCTTGTGCCGCTAGACGTGCATATGCACCGCATCGCCCAAAAACTGGGCCTTACCAAGCGAAATGCGGCGGATATTACCGCCGTGTTGGAAATTTCCGCCGCGCTCAAAAAGTATTGCCCGCACGACCCTATCAAATACGATTTTTGCTTAACGCGCTTTGGCATTCGCGACGATATGAGTTATGACGATTTGTGAGCGGGCTTGCCAAATAATTTTTCCAACTCGGCCGCCATTAAGGCCAAGTGGCTTTTAATTTTCGGCTGTTTGCTTTCTAATAGCGGCAGCAAGGTGGCGCGTACCCAGTTGCGCGTGTAAACATCATCAAAATTCGTTTGGTCCGTAATGTGGGTAAGCCTATTATTTTGCAGATATTCTTCGGTTTCTTGCCGGGTGATGCACATCAGCGGACGGACGATTTCCACCCCTTTGGCAAGCGGGCGTTGTACGGGAATTCCCATTAACCCCTTGGCTTTTGTTCCCCGCAGTAAATTCAGCAAAATGGTTTCGGCCTGGTCATCTAATTGGTGGCCGAGGGCCAGTTTGTTAGCACCCCATTTGCGCGCTATTTTGAGCAAAGCCGTATAGCGGGCTTTGCGCGCGCCGTGCTCCGGACTTAAATTAAATTGTTCTGCGGTTTGCCGTGCATTTACTTGGATGGAGAAAAACTCAATGTCTAACTGCCCGCATAAATTGCGGCAAAAAAGTTCATCGGCTTTTGCCGCCGGCCCGCGCAACCCGTGGTTGACGTGCACGGCCGCCAGAGAAAAATGTTTCTCCTTGGCCAGGTATTGTAAAAAATGAAGCAGACAAACAGAGTCCGCCCCGCCGGAAAGACCTACTAAAACGCTGTCCCCGCGGCTGATTAACCGTGCGGCGAAAGTACGCATTTTAGGGAGGACGGAAGCATTAAAACTCTTTTTTGTCATATAAAAAGTATAATAAATAATAAGGCTAATGGGAAAATACTGATATGAAAAAAAGAATTTTAATTGTAGAAGACGAAGCAAGCATTATAGATTTGCTTACCTTGATTCTTGCGCGCGAAGGCTATGAAATCCACTCTTGCCAGACCGGGCGCGATGCTATTGCCACGATGAAGAAGGTCCACCCGCATTTGGTGATTTTGGACGTGATGCTGCCCGGGTTAGACGGGGCGAGCATTGTTAAAATTATGGGGGAAGACGAAGCCCTGTCCTCTACGCCCGTAATTGTAACTTCGGCGCTTGTGGAATCGGAAAAAATGTTCTTGCCTTATCCGCAGGTAAAAGGTTTCTGCTCTAAGCCCTTCGTGCTGACGGAATTTATTGCCAAAGTGAAGCAGGCCTTGGGCGATTAAGTTTTGTACCCATAAAAAAGCCGTCCGTTAAAAAACGGGCGGCTTTTTTTGTGCACCTAAATTTAGCGGGCAGAGCGGGTCCAGTAAGAATACTCCTTCCAAAAGTTTTCCAAAAGTTCATCTAAAAATAATTCTTTGCTCGTTTCCGTGCAGATGAGTTGCTTTAAACTTACTTCCGTTTTTTTGCGCGAAGCAGGCAACGGATTATTTAAGTGAATACCCGCACCGAGCAGGGCCCAGTCCTCCGTGTCGGTGTGCAAGGCTTGCACCAACACTCCGGCAATTTTTTTCCATTTGTGCGCGTTTTTATCCCACGCCAGTACATCTCCTTCATTTGTGGCTTTGGTTTTGATTTCAAAAATAGCAGTTAAGGTATGTGCGATAACCCCGGCCATTTTTGCACCCAAAGAGGGAAAAGCGTCTTCGGATTTATTGGGGCGAAGCAGGAGCGTAAAATATACGCCTCCTTCGGCGGAGTAAAAGGGTTGTCCGTCGCGGCCGAAGGCTTCGGTTTGTTCGCACGCTAAAACGAGCGTGCCTTCTGGCTCGCCTTTTAGCGCGAGTTCGGCGGCCAAGGCCTGCGTGCTGTCCACGCGTTCCAGGCCGATTACTTTGGTAACGGATTGCAAAGGAAAAATTGTTTCTGCCATAAATATATTTTACCAATTTCCCTGCGCGAAAGAAAAAACAGTCCTTACTTTTTCTTGGAGGGTGCTTTTACACTCATTTGGCGCAATTCATATAATCGGTCGCGCAGTTCGGCGGCCAGTTCAAAGTTAAGCGCCTCGGCGGCTTGCAGCATTTGCTGTTCAATATCTTTTTCCACCGATTTTAAGTTTTTAAGCGTGGGCGTCGGCAAGGTGTCGCTCAAAATACCAAATGCGCTTGATTTGGTTTGCTGTTCAAATTCCTTTAATTCCACTTCTGTTTTTTGGATAGTTTTGGGCGTAATATGATGCTCTTTATTGTACGCCTCTTGTAAGGCACGGCGGCGGTTCATTTCGTTGAGGGCATATTTAATGGAATCTGTTTTGCGGTCTGCATATAAAACCACTTCTCCGTCTGCGTTGCGCGCGGCACGGCCAGAAATTTGAATAAGCGTCGTGGTGTTGCGTAAAAAGCCTTCGTTATCCGCGCCCAAAATCGCGACGAAGCCCACTTGCGGAATATCAATCCCTTCGCGCAACAGGTTAATCCCGACGAGTACGTCAAATTTTCCTTGGCGGAAATCTTTTAAAATTTCCACGCGGTCCAGGGCCTCAATATCGGAGTGTAAGTAGCGCGTTTTGATGTTTTTTTCGGTAAAATACGCGCTTAAATCTTCGGCAGTTTTTTTGGTAAGGGCCAAAACCAGCGTGCGTTCGCCGCGGGCTTTATGCTCATTAATTTTTTCTACCAAGTGGTCAATTTGTCCCGCCGTAGGGTGCATATATACTTTGGGGTCCAAAAGCCCTGTCGGGCGGATGACCTGCTCCACAATGTTATTTCCGCAAACCGTCAGTTCATACGGGCCCGGCGTGGCGGATACAAAAATGGTGGAGGGAAGCAGTTTTTCAAATTCGTCAAATTTTAGCGGGCGGTTATCCAAGGCCGACGGCAAGCGGAAGCCGAAATCCACCAACATTTGTTTGCGTGCCCGGTCGCCGTTGAACATTCCGCGCACTTGCGGCAGGGAAACGTGTGATTCGTCCACCATCATCAAAAAATCGTCATATTTTTTAAAGTAATCCAGCAGACAAGCCGGGCGTTCGCCGGGTTTTCGGCCGTCAATATAGCGGGAATAGTTTTCAATACCGGGGCAGAATCCGGCCTGTTGGAGCATTTCCAAATCGTATTCGGTGCGCTGTTTTAGGCGGTAGGCTTCCAATTCTTTTCCCATTTTTAACAGTTCCGCGTGGCGTAAGTCCAAGTCCCGGCGGATGTTATCAATCGCGCTTTGTGTATCCTCGTCCGTTGCCACAAAGTGCTTGGCCGGGTAAATCCAGGCCTCGTCTAATTCTGCCAAAACATTACCTGTAATGGGGTGAATTTCGTAAATATGCGCGATGGTTTTGCCCGCTATTTCCACGCGCAGGGCATTTTGGCTGTATGGGGTCATAATGTCCGTAAACGGTCCGCGCATACGGAAATTGCCCGAAGTAAATTCCATTTCGTCGCGGTGGTACTGAATTTTAATCAAACGGCCCGATAGTTGGGAGCGGGTCATTTCCGCGCCCTTTTTTACATAAATGCGCATTTCCCTAAAACTATCCGGTGAGCCGATGTTGTAAATACACGAAACAGATGCTACCACAATAACATCTTTGCGGGTTAAAAGCGAGGTGGTAGCCTTTAAGCGCAGTTTATCAATATGTTCGTTGACGGCGGAGTCTTTTTCAATATAAGTATCTGTTTGCGGAATATAGGCTTCGGGTTGGTAATAATCGTAATAAGAAATAAAATATTCTACGGCGTTTTCGGGGAAGAATTGTTTAAACTCGCCGTATAACTGGGCGGCCAGCACTTTATTGGGCGACAAAATAAGCGTCGGGCGGTTTAGCCGCGTAATGACATTGGCCATTGTAAAGGTTTTGCCCGAGCCGGTTACGCCCAGCAGCGTTTGGCGTGTTTTGCCTGCCAAAATGTTGTTTGTCAAGGCATCAATGGCCTTGGGTTGGTCGCCCGCCGGCTTAAATTTAGAAACGAGTTTAAACTTGTCCATACAAGTATTGTACCTATTCTGGCAGACATAAAAAAGGGCGGCTGTTAAGCCGCCCGGAAAAGAGCAGATAATTGATTACGACGCGGAAGAAATGTCTCCTAAAAAGTGTGCATCTAACACACCGGGGAGCAGTTGGCCCACGCCGTCAATCATAAACTGCATAGCAATAGAACACAAAATCATACCCATAAAGCGGATGACAATCTGCGTGCCGTTGTGGCCGATTTTAGTAAACAAGTAACGCGAAGCCACCAACACCGCGCCTACGGCCGCCGCGCAGAGGAATAGCACGACAATCATCATAACAGCCATAGGGAACGAGTTGATTTTTTCGGCATACAACATGACCGTAGCGATAGAGCCGGGCCCGATAAAAAGCGGCATTCCAACGGGAACGACGATGTGGCTTAAACGGTCGCGTGCACGGTCAAAGGTGCTGCCTTGCGCAGGGGCGGCCTCCAAGCCGTTGCGTTCAAATTTAGATTTACCCTGTAACATACGCAAGCCTACGCCCAACAAAATAATAGAACCGGCCAAGCGGAAGGCGGGAATCGTAATACCGAACACGCTCAAAATTTTGCTGCCGAAGATAAAGAAAATCGTCAGCATAATGAAAATGGACAAGGCCATTAACAGTGCAACCGCACGTTGTACCTTCGGTTCGTCATTTTCCACGTGTTCCAGAAAAATCGGCATATTGCCGATGGGGTTCAAAATAGCCAGCGTAGCGATAAGCGCGTTTACCAGCAAACTCCAATCCATAGTGTGTTGTAAGCACTCCTTTTAAATGAAAATTGCCTGCCTAAAAGCAGACATTTTATCCTTAATAATAGTATATAAAATAAAGTGAGCCCTCACAGCAGAAAGTTTATTTTGCGGGGGAAAAAATAAATACTTTTCAAACCGGGCGGGAAATTGTTATAATAAATATACAAGATTTCGGGCAGTTGGCGCAGCGGTAGCGCGTTCGCCTCACACGCGAAAGGTCACAGGTTCAAATCCTGTACTGCCCACCATTTAGAAAATACCCCCGGCAAATGGGGGTATTTTTTTGCTGTTTGAAAATGAAAATTAAAAAGGCGCTCTATGCAGGGCGCCTTTTACCTATCCAAAATAATAGTAAATTACGGAATAACGATTCGGCAATCAAAGCCCGTCATTTTGCCCCAAGTTTCCGCTTGGGCGGGAGCGCCCTCCCAAAGAAACATCCGTTTGTCTCCCGTTTTTGTAAAAGCAGGGTGAGCCGTTTCCCAAATATTGGGAAGCAGGGAAAATGTTTTTTCGGCATCTTTTTCGGCTATCAGTTCTACTACTAATGGCTTTTCATTGGCAAAAAATTTCGGCAAAGAGGTAGGCATTGCCCAAGAAGTATGCGCCATACCCCCATAATAAATAAACAACGCATCGGGGTTTTCTTGGCGGATTTTTTCCATTTGGGTCTGCATCGTCCGGGCGAAGCCTTTGTTCCTTTCCGCCAAACCGTTGACGGTGGAAATAATACCTTGTGCAGATTCCTTTTGCGCTACTACCGCATCTTCAACCGGATAAATTTCCACGCCTGCCTCCGATAAGATAGAAAACATTTCTTTAAATTGCAGGGATTCATCCTCCACTAGCCGGGCGTTTGGGGTTTCCTTTTCGGTAAAATTGATAGGGCTTTCCACTCCCTCGGTCCCACGTCTGTAATACTGGTACGGGAAAACGCTTTCCCCTTCTATTGGCTTTAAATAGGCGGCTTCGGAAAATACGACAATTTTCCGGTTTGGATGAAAGGCTTTAAATTCCTTTATCAGGTTGGCAAACTCAATCCGTGGCGGAAGATTTCCGTGAATCTCCCCGACAAAAGCCACATTGGTTTCGGACAGTTTTTTATAAAATCTAAAACCGATTTCTCTGTCCGTAATTTCCTGCAACAGATTTTTCCCCAAGTTGGGTTGTTGTTGTATCCAAGTAAATTTAAGCGTCAGATTTTTGCGAATCAAGGCTTCCGTATCGGCGCTTAAACCGCGCATATGTGCGTTCATTTTTGGCGGCAAATTAAAATTTGGCACCGGCACCGCAGGAACATTTGTTTTTAAACTGTTTAAAAACTTTTGGTTTAATCTGTAAGTTTGCGCCCAGCCTTGGGAAGCCAACGAATATTTGCTGATATCCGCGCCTTTAATTCTGGGGTGGACTTTGGACGCAGGGGTTTTGATTCTTTTGACGAATTTCGCCCGTTGGGCGCGCACAGGAGTATTTAAAGAAAGGAGTAAGGAAAGGCATAGTAAGATACCTGTTATCTTTTGCATAAATGGCTCCTGTAAGGTATATCTTTCTTATATTATACAGAACTTCCAAAGCCCTGCAAGGGCCAAAAGGCCCAAACAACATTAGGTCTTGGGTGCAGACGGGCGCGCGGTATGCTATACTAAAAAAAGAGGAATTTATGATTAAAGATTCGTTACAGCGTTTTACGCCTATTAATACCGTTTGTCTGATGATTCTTGCCGCTTCGGCGGCCACGTGGGTACTTGTCTATACCCGCGCAATGTTAATGCCGTTTATTATTGCGGTGTTTATTTATATGGTAGCCAGTACCTTGGCCGGGTGGCTCAAACAAAAATGGAACGTTCCCTACGGGCTGGGGCTGGGTATCAGCGGTACAGCCTTTTTGGCGGTTATTACGCTGACGGTACTTTTTATTTCCGGCTCTATTGAAAGTTTTGTAAACGGGGCTGATATATACACCGAGCGCCTAAATGATACGTTAGATTGGCTCCTGGTCCGTTCGCAGAAATACGGTATTAATTTAAATGCGCAGTTTTTGGCCGATACTGTGGCTAAACTGCCTGTGTTTACAATGGTTAAAAGCGTGGGCGGAACTGTCGTGTCCATTTTAACAAACCTAATGTTGATTATCTTGTTTGTTATCTTTTTGTTTATGGGCAAAGCCTCCGAAAACAAACCCGCGTTAGTGGGGTCTATCCAAAAACAAATTTCTTTTTATTTACTGATTAAAATCTTTGTTTCGATCTTGGCGGCGGGGTGCACTTGGATTGTGCTGGCGTCTATTAAAACGGAATTGGCCTCTATGCTTGCCGTGCTTACCTTTATTTTAAATTTTATTCCCAACATTGGGCCTTTTGTTTCTACGGTCTTGCCGTTGCCGGTGCTGTTTTTGCAATACGGGTTTGATTGGCATATTTTGCTGGCGCTTATTTTGCTGACGGCGGTGCATTTTGTAGTAGGGAATATTTTGGAAACCAAGTGGTTGGGAAAAGGTATGGATTTAGATCCCATTGTGGTAATTGCCTGCTTAATTTTTTGGGCGCTCGTGTGGGGGATAATGGGTGCGTTGCTTGCTGTGCCGATAACGGCTATGCTTAAAATGGTATTTGAAGAAAGCCCCGTAACCAAACCGTTAGCCGATATTTTAGGCGGAAAATACTCCTTTAAATAACTATGAAAAAAACTCCTTGGACCTATATCCCCTCGCTCTATTTAGCCGAGGGCTTGCCGTACATTATCATCAACACGGTTTCTACCGTGCTGTATGCCGATTTGGGTTTTTCCAACGACAAAATAGCCTTTTGGACTGGCTGGCTGTATCTGCCTTGGATACTCAAAATGTTTTGGAGCCCCTTGGTAGATGCCAAAAGCACCAAGCGCCGCTGGCTTTTGGGTGCACAAACCGTTTTGGCGGGACTTTTTTTGCTGTTGGCCGGCCTTACCGCGTGGGAGGCTTTCCGTTTTGCACAGGGCAATAGCAGTTTAACTTTTTTTACCTTATCATTATTCGGTTTTTTGGCGGGGGCTTTTGTATCGGCTACGCTAGATATTGCCACCGACGGCTATTATCTGTTGGCTTTAACTCCGCAAGAGCAATCCCGCTTTGTGGGTATCCGTACCATTTTTTACCGTTTGGCAATGATTTTGGGAAGCGGAGCATTAGTTTCCGCTACGGCTTCGTTAGGGAATAAAACACCGGGAACTTCGTGGAATCTGGTGGCTTGGCCGTATAACTGGGCGGTAATGTTCGGCTTTTTAGGAGTTATGTTTTTAGGATTTGCTTTCTACCACGCGTGGGTTTTGCCTAAACCCGGACAAGACAAACCCGTCCAAAAAAACGGCGCAACGGCGTGGGCCGATTCCTTTAAAACGTATTTCACGCAAAAAAATATCGTCTATATTTTGTTGTTTATTTTGCTATACCGTTTAGGAGATGCGCTCTTGGAAAAAATGGTTCCGCTCTTTTTGCTGAAACCCGCGGCGGAAGGTGCGCTGGGTATGAGCGTTCAAAACTATGGCTTAATTAAGGGTACCCTGGGGCTGGGAGCCGTAGTGGCGGGAAATCTGGCGGGCGGGTGGCTGCTTGGCCGGTTTGGCTTTAAAAAATGTATCTGGCCGTTTGCAGTTATCCTGATTTTGCCCAATTTCTTTTATGCTTATATGGCGTGGGCGAAACCGGGGCTTGCGGCGGTGGCAACGCTGATTACGTTGGAACATTTGGGAAATGGTCTGGCGATGATGGCATTTAGCGTATTTATTATGTATGTGTCGCAGGGAGTGTATAAAACTTCGCATTACGCTATTTCCACTGGAATTATGGCACTTGGGATGATGGTGCCTTCTATGCTTTCCGGCTGGCTGCAAATGCGGCTTGGGTACGAAATGTTTTTTATAGTGGCCAGTTTTATCAGTTTGGTTACGGTAGCCGTAGTGCCGCTGACGTTTAAAATTAAATCTATTGAGGAAACGGAAGCCGCGTTCCGCGCGCACAAGCACTCGTTGGAGGATGCCCAATGAAAACAGTGAACTTGAACCAAATAGCAACCGAAACACGCAACCCCAACACATTGGATTTGGATAAACTTTCACCGCGCCAAATTGCTAAAAAAATCAATGATGAAGATTTTAATGCCGCCCGCGCCGTAAAAGCGGCCAATAAAGAAATTGCCGCCATTATGCTTTTGGCCGCCGGGGCTTATGCGCATAAACATAAAATTATTTTCATTGGGGCGGGCACCAGCGGCCGTTTGGGAATTTTGGAAGCGGTGGAGTGCGTGCCTACTTTTGGGACAAAACCCTCGCAAATTATTGGTTTAATTGCGGGAGGGAAAAAGGCCGTTTTCCGCTCGCAAGAGGGCGCAGAGGACGACGAAAAACAAGGCGCAAAGGAAATTTTAAAGGCGGCTAAAAAGGACGACTTGGTTATCGGCCTGACGGCCAGCGGACGCACGCCTTATGTAATGGGGGCCTTACAAGCCGCGCGCAAATTGGGCGCGCGCACGGCTCTTATTTCGTGCAACCCGAACGCTGTCTGCGCGGATGCCGGCGTACACGCCGCTTTGCCCACCGGGCCGGAAGCCTTGTGCGGCTCTACCCGTATGAAAGCGGGCACGGCTACCAAAATGGCTTTAAACGCCATCACCACCGGCGCAATGACCTTGTGCGGGAAAACATACGGCAACCTGATGATTGATGTCCAGCCAACCAACGAAAAACTCGTCGCCCGCGCGGTGCGGCTTATCTGCACGGTGGCGCAGACGGACGAAAGAACGGCTCGCAGATTATTATCGGCTTCGGGCAAAAATGTAAAAACGGCTATTGTAATGCACCGCAAGAAAGTCCAGGCTCCAAAAGCCAAAAAAATGCTCCAAGCCAAGAACGGTTTTTTAACGAAGGTGCTTGATGCGTAAAATTGTCCTGGGCCTAATGAGCGGCACAAGTGCGGACGGGTTGACCGTTTGCGCGGTGCAAATCCGCCCGTTTAAAGTGCTTCATTTTAAAAATTATGCCTATCCCGCCGCCTTACAGCACCGGTTGCTGACGGCTTTTTCACTTCGTGCGGCAGAACTGTCTGCACTTCATTTTGAACTGGGATATTTATATGCTAAAACAGTGTGTAAATTTTTAAAAGATTTTTCTCTCTCCGCCCGGGAAATAGAGGTTGTCGGTTCGCACGGGCAAACCGTTTACCACGGCCCGCACGACAAAACTCCCAACACCCTGCAAATTGGTGAGCCCTCTTTTTTGTCCGCCCAAATCGGGTGCCCGGTGGTGAGTGATTTTCGCCCGATGGATATCGCTCTTGGCGGAGAGGGCGCGCCTTTAATTCCTTTTTTTGACGAATATTTTTGGGGAAAGAAATCCGCTAAAATTTTGCTTAATGTGGGCGGTATTTCAAATTTTTCCGTAGTGGGAAAAAAGGTTAAAACGCTTGGGTTTGATGTTGGCCCGGGCAATACATTGATAGATTTGGCCTGTCAGACATTTTTTAAAAAACCGTTTGATAAAAACGGCACCCTTGCCGCCAAGGGCATACCGGATAAAGAATTGGTTGCCCGTTTGCTTACGCAGCCGTATTTTTCACAAAAGCCTCCAAAGAGTTTGGATAAAAATGCTTTCGGAGAGGTTTACCTAAAAAAATATTTTTTAAATGACTTTAAAAAGCCGCACGATTTATTGGCTACGCTCACTTGGTTTACGGCGGCCGCTGTGGCGAAGGCCATTGCCGATTTTGCGCCGCCTGCACACCAAAAGGAAGTAATTGTTTCTGGCGGCGGATGCTATAACAAGACCTTGCTTGTATATTTGCAGACTCTTTTGCCGCAAATAAAAGTAACGACTTCTTTGTCCTATGGTATTGACCCGCAAGCCAAGGAAAGTGCGGCCTTTGCGCTGTTTGCCTGGTTGGCCTTGCACCGCAAAATTAATCATTGTGCGGCGGCCACAGGCGCAAAGCGCGCGGCTGTTTTAGGGAAAATCACTTTATGCAAATAAACCGTTTAGTCCATCCCGGCTTTTGGTTCGGGAAAACAAAAGTAGAGGACGCTTTAAAATTGGCCCGCTTGGGTGTGGGCGGTTTTTGTTTTTATGGCGGCACACGCAAACAAGTGGCGGAATTAACCCGCGCTTTGCGTGCGCAATCTCCTTTACCAAAAATTTTAATTTCGGCAGATTACGAGGACGGCCTGGGCCGTTGGCTGCCGGATGCGGAACTTTTGCCCTCTAACCTGGCCTTGGGAGCCGCCGACAATACAGATTTGGCCTTTGAAAAGGGGATTTTGACCGCCCGTCAGGCCAAAAGTTTGGGGGTGGATTGGGTTTTTGCTCCCGTTTTAGATTTGGCGGATTGTCCGCAAAACCCGATTGTAAATACGCGCTCTTTTGGGGCAGACCCGCAGTTGGTTACCCGCTTGGCGCGCGCTTTTATAAACGGTCTGGCCAAAGGGGGGGCATTAAACAGTATAAAACACTTCCCCGGCCACGGCAACACGTCCACCGATTCCCATATGGCGATGCCTACGGTATCTTCGTCTACGGAACATTTGCAAATGCACGAACTTTATCCGTTCAAAGAATTGTTGTCGCTGGCAGACAGCGTAATGGTGGGGCATTTATTGGTGCCCGCGTTGGACAAAAACAGCCCGGCCTCTCTTTCCGCAAAAATTATCGGCGGCTTACTGAAAACCCAACTGGGTTATAAAGGCTGTGTGGTAACGGATGCGCTTTCTATGAAGGCCTTGGGTGATGAAAAACAGGCCGCCTTGGCCGCTTTTAAGGCCGGTGCGCATATTTTGCTGGTGCCGGAAAAGCCATTTGAACTGCTTGAATTTTTGCACCAAGTGATGCTTGATAAAACATTGTTGGACGAAGCCGAACAGCAGCAGGAAAGGCTTTGCAGACGTGCCGGTTTCATCTCTGCCCCCACAGCGGAAGATGCTTTTCAAGAGACGGATTTTGCAGAACGTGTCGCAAAACAGGCGCTCGTCTGCCAGGGCCCAAGGGTTACGCTTTGTCCGGGGCAAAAAGTGCAAGTCATAGAAGTCGGCAACGACGAAAACCTATCGTCTGAACCATTTATCCAAACTTTACGGCAGGGCGGTATATCCTTGGCACAACCGGGGGAAAAAGCGGATGTGTTAGTGGTGTTGTGCTGGCGGAGGTATCAAGCCTTTAAAGGTAAAATAGCACTAGACCCAAGCGAAATAAACAAGGTGCAGACTGAACTAAAAAACTATCCGGCTCATATACTTATCACACTTGCAAACCCGTGGGCGGCCCGGCAATTAAACTCGCAAAGTACGCTGTTCACGTTTAGCCCCGCGCCGTCTTTTCAGCGGGCGGCGGCGAAATGCCTGCTAGGCAAATTTGAACCCACCGGGCATTTGCCGATTGCTCTATAAACTAAAAGCCCGTCAGAGTGACGGGCTTTTAGTTTAATATTCAATTTTATCAGTTTTTTTGTTCCATTGTTCAAACGGCTCGGCTTTGTTGGAAAGGTCTATGCAATAAGTTTTTAGCGAGCGTTTGTCCAGCGGTAACACGACTTCCTTGTAAATAAAGGCATCATCAAAGCCGTATTTCGCCGCCGTAAAACGGTTTGCCGCAAAATACAGCGCCTTGGGGCGGGCCCAATAAATAGCGCCCAAGCACATTGGGCACGGCTCGCAAGAGGAATAAATAATGCAATCCGTCAATTCAAAAGAACCTAACTTTTTACAGGCTTTGCGGATAGCATCTACTTCGGCGTGGCGGGTTGGGTCGTTGGTAGAAGTTACCTGGTTGCAGCCGCGGGCGATAATTTTCCCGTCTTTTACAATGACTGCACCGAACGGACCGCCCTTGCCCGAGTTCATACCTTTCCCGGCCATTTTAACGGCTTCCTTCAAAAAACGTTGGTGTTGTTTTAATTCTGCTTGTTCCATAATCGTGTCCTCCACAGCGCTTTTTTATTATATCTAAATTTTAAGCGTAATGGTTTTATTTCTTTGCGCGGGTGTGTGTTTATCCCCACTGTAAGCAAAGCGTGCAAAAGCACCTAAGCAGGCTTTTTTATCTTTATAATAAAAACAGTACGAGGCATCGTCCTTGCCGGAGCCGGAATATCCCTCGTTCGTCCAGCGGCGGCCCTCCCGGGTGTCGTGTTCTCCCCAGTTGATTTGGACGGTTACGGGACCAAAGGAAATTTTGTCTCCGGGCCAGGCGTTTTCAAACGGACGGATAAAGCGCGTGGCCGGGAAGCGGTTGGAAAATTCCGGCGGGATAGGTTTATCTGTAAAAAGCAGGATGGCGTCCGGTTGTTTGACACCTGTTTTAAAAAGAGATGCTTGTAATTTATCGGGGGCCAGTTCGCTTCCCGCTAAAAAGGCCTTGCCGTTTTTGGTACGGATTAAGGCTCCGCTTTTATTCCACTCGTTTAATAAATAAATTTGTATATCCGGCGCAAAAAAATATTCCGTTAGCGGTGCAACTAAAACGAGCCCCAAACACGGCAGACAGATTTTGCGTGCAAATTTTTTAAGCGGTAAATTAAATACCCAAAACAGTCCGGCATAATATGCAATAATGGTGCCCGCACCCCAAGCCGCCACCGGCAGGGCGGACATTTTAAACGAGGCAAAATAAACCACCAAGGTTTTAAACAGCCACAGGGCTCCATACGTTACTCCGTGCAGAAGCCATCCTAAATGCAGCAAACTGCACACATAATACGCAAACGAAAGGCCCATAAGTACCGAGGCCAGCGGTACTAAAAGCATATTGGAAATAAGCCCTGTTACTGATCCTTTATAAAACACATTGGTAAATTCGGGCAAGAGAGCCAGTTGGGTGGAAAGCGTAGCCAAAAAGATTTGCGTGAAAAAGCGCAGGGTTTTTGGCCATTTGCCGGGGATTTTGTAATTATTCAAGCAAATAATAATAGCGAGTGTGGCCAAAAAAGACATTTGAAAACCTGTTTCAAATACGGAAGCAGGCTGAAAAATTAAAATTATAAAGCACGAAACCAGCAACCCTTGGAATACCCCGCTGTTTCGTCCTAAAAAATAACCTGTGCAGGCGCAAATTGTCATAAAATATGCACGCACCAACGGGGCATCTGCCCCGGCAATCAGCGTGTAAACATCCGCCACGCCAAGCGCAAGGAGCAACATCTTTTTCCGGCTTAGCCCGAACCACGAACAAACCGCCAGCGTAAGGAGCGTAACAAACCCTACATTGCCGCCCGAGGCCACGAGCAGGTGTATGGCACCGCTGTCTTGAAATGCGCTGTAAAGCGCTGGGTCCTGTTCCCCGCGTTCCCCTAACAATATGCCCCCGGCAATAGAGGCCAAATCAGCCGGGAAATCATTTTTAAATACGCGCAAAATATCCGCGCGCAAACTTCTTATTAGTTTCCACGGCCAGGGTGCCGGGCG
Organism: Candidatus Avelusimicrobium sp.; assembly: GCF_056976295.1. NCBI lineage: Bacteria > Pseudomonadati > Elusimicrobiota > Elusimicrobia > Elusimicrobiales > Elusimicrobiaceae > Candidatus Avelusimicrobium > Candidatus Avelusimicrobium sp. The sequence goes on along the minus strand of NZ_DBMCTG010000001.1, from coordinate 44,496 downwards.
CACGACGGATACAGAAGTTCCTTTGATTTCGGTAAAAATATTTTTAGAAGATAAATAACGGCGCCAATCAAAATTCCCCAATAAATCAAGACCGTAGGGCTGTTGCAGACGGCCTGAAATTTCTAAAACATCTTTCCATTTGGGAGTGAAATTCGGCAGGCGGGCATAAATTTGGCCTTCCGCTTTTTGTCCGTTTACGCAGAACACCTTGATAACGGCATTTTGGGAGTTTTTCTTTGGTACAGCAAAACTCTCCACCCGCCCGATGAGTGTAACTTCTTTTTGTGGCAGAAATCGGAAAACATCCTGCCCGGAAGGGGCAGGATGGTAAAAGAACGCTAGTCCGGCAATTAAAGCCGCCAAACACCACAAAAGCGGCCTTTTGTAGATATCCGGGTGCATTAGAGTTTGGTGCGGGCTTTTAAAGAGTATCCAAGCGTCATTTCGTCAATGTAGTCAATATCTCCGCCCAACGGAACCCCATAGCCGATACGTGTTACTTGCCCGACAAGGCCGCGAAGTAAATCTGCTAAATACAGGGCCGTGGTTTCGCCCTCGCTGTCCGGGTCCGTAGCAATGATTACCTCGCGCACCGGGGTTTCGGTGTGCTGTACGCGCTCTAATAATTCGCGTACTTTTACTTGGTCCGCGCCGCGCCCTTCCATTGGCGAAATGGCTCCGTGCAAAACGTGGTAAACCCCTTTAAAAGCACCTGTTTTTTCAATGGATTCAATATCCTGCGGGTCCTCTACCACGCAAATCACCCCGTGGTCGCGATCTTGGTCGCGGCAAATGGGACAAAGGCCGTCCTCGCTGTATGCAAAGCATGCCGGGCAGAGTTTAACATCTTGCTTAACCGACAAAAGGGCATTGATAAATTCTTCCGTTTCGCCTTGCGAAGCACGCAAAAAATAAGCCGAAAAGCGTTCCGCTTGCCGCGGTCCTACCCCCGGCAAACGGCGTAATGCACGGATAAAACGGTCTAAACTTTTCATAACTTATGCCAACAACTCTCCGGGGATGATTTCCAAAATATCCTTTAATTCCTCCGGAGCATCTGCCGGAGCCGTACCCGCAGTGGCTGCTATATCAGCCGAGAAATCTCTTTTTACAAAAGGTTCTTCATCGGAAATAGAGGCCGATTTATTTTCGTCGGCCGCAGGCATTTGTTTGGTTTGGGCGGCAGAGGAGGGTTTGTCTTCCTGTGGCGTGCCGGACGAAATTTTAAATTTAATGGTGCGTCCGCTTATTTTTTTAGCGGCAGTTTCCAAATCACCCAATTTATTTTGGGCGGGAATTTGGTAAAACTCTTTGCCGGGCGGAAAGCACAGCGTCCACTCGTCTTTGCCAAACTGTACCATACTGTTTAACATTACATCATATACAAACGGACTCTTTTTAAACTGCAAGAGCATTTTATCCCAAATTTGGCGGTCTGTTAACGCGCCGGAAGATACCGGAGCGGCTTCTTCCGCCACCTCGTCATCGGCGATAATATCATCCACCACGGGGCGCGGAGAAGGTTTTATAACCGGGGCGGGCCGTGGAGCCGGATGGACAACATCAGCGGGCGATACGCGCGGAGCGACGGCGGGTTTGGGCATTGGCCGGGTTGCCGGAAGCGGGGCGCGGTGCGCCGGTGCAGCCGTCTGCGTGGGCATAGTGCCCGCCGGGAGACCCTTTTCCAAGGCTTCCAAACGGCGGATAAAATTATCCAAATCTAAACAACTGTCCATTACTGTAAACAAGCCGACTTCTGCGCTGATTAAAGTATTATCGGAAAATTTTACTTCTTCGGTGATTTTGTTTACCTTGCGGGAAAGTTGCGCCAAAAAACCGGGGGAAACCTGTTCGGTAATTTGTTTGGCTCCGTCAAAGGGTTCTCCTCCTTGGCCCAAGGTAAAATAGAACAAATCCCCCAAGGCGTTTTTTAAATCTTTTAGAAAAGAATTTGCATCAAACCCTTCGTTTTTTAAAGTTTCAAAGGCTTGGTGCAGGGCCGCATTATCCTTTTGCACGAGCGCGGTAACGGTTTTTTTGATTAATTCATCCGGAGTGAGACCTAACATCTCGCCGACTAATTTTTCGTCAATGCGGTTGCCAGAGTAGGCAATCGCGCGGTCCATTAAGGTAAGTGCGTCGCGCATTGCGCCGCCTGCATTTTTGGCGATAATTTTGGCCGCACCCGGGGTTAAATCTATACTTTCCGCTTCGGCCAGGTCCAACAGGTGCGTGCTGATTTCGTCCACCGTTATCGGGCGGAAGCGAAATGTTTGGCAACGGCTGACAATGGTGGCGGGCACCTTGTGTTTTTCCGTTGTCGCCAAGATAAAGACAACGTGGGCCGGGGGTTCCTCAATCGTTTTTAAAAGAGCATTAAAGGAACTGGCTGAAAGCATATGGACTTCATCCAAGATAAAAACTTTATAGCGGTCGCGAGACGAAGCCAACGCAACGGTATCAATAATGGCTTCGCGCACCTTTTCCACCTGCGTATTGCTGGCGGCGTCTAATTCCAGAACGTCTAAATCGGCGCTTTGGGCAATTTCACGGCATTGGGGGCATTCTCCGCACGGTTCGGCGGTTGGTTTATCCTCGGCGTGTCCGGTGCAGTTTAGGGCCTTTGCCAAAATACGCGCGGTGGTGGTTTTTCCGCACCCGCGCGGTCCGTAAAACAAATAGGCGTGGCCGATACGTCCCAATTTTAAAGCATTTTGAAGCGTTTTGGAAATGCTTTCCTGCCCGACCATATCTTCAAACTTTTGGGGGCGGTATTTATTAGCCAAACTTATATATTGATGATTTTCGTCAAACATTTCCATAATTAACCTCTAAATTTTTTATTGGCGCGGCGTACCGCGTGGGAATAATCTAAACTGATTTTTCCGGGACCTAAGAGTGCGCTGGGCAGTAATGCGGCTGCCAGCAAAATAAGTAACGCCACATACAGTTTATTAAAATCGGATGCAAAAAATACGGCTGCTAATCCCGCTGTGGACAATACGGCCAGCCCCGCTGCCGGGCGCGTAAACCACCCTAACATTAAAAGCAAACTCAAAAACAGTTCGGCTACCACCAAGGCCAGCCCCGCCGGAACAGGCAGAGGAAGGCCCATTGCGGTAGCGTTATACAAAAATTCGCGGTAGAATAGTAAGCACCCTATGGTAATATACAAGAGTGTCAACCCGGACAAAAGCCGGGTTAAAAAAAGTGTCAGCGAAAACATTTTTTCGTCTATATTACAATGTAAATCAAGTTTAGGCACGGCTACCTCCGGCTAGAATTTTATTTCGGCAGACATTGAAAAGTATGTCTTGCGATTGGCTTCCCGTCTCGGTTCAAACACTTCCACCCCGCCGGAAACCGACATTCCCCACAGGACAATATGCACCCCGGCACTGACGGCGGCTGCACTATCGCTGAGTTCTGCGTAGCGGTAGCGCACCAAAGCCGCATACGGCGTAATAAAATTAGTCCGGTAGCGTACCGATATGCCTGCGGCCTCTTTGACAAACCCTTGTACCACAGCCGTCATAAACGGGATATCCGCCCAACTAAACGTAACATTGGTTGGTTGGGAACTACTATATTTTATCACTTTATGCCAGGCGGCTTGCAGTTTCCAGTTGCCTACGTCGGCAGATGTTAAAGCGTGTACGCCCGTTTCTATCTGCGAAAATGCCCCGCCGGCTAAATCGTTACCCATTTTATCCACATAAGTACGGTAACGTGCCTGATAAAAACGCGCCGAAAGGCGCGGATTCGTAAGTTGTTCCCAGCGGTAGAACGGAAACCACGTTCCGCCCAAGCCATAGCCGGCGGCCTGATAGCCCACCGCTTGCGGCTGCCAAAAACCGTCTGCTGTCAGTCGCCAAGTATCGTTTAGTTCGTAGGACACCCCCAAGGCGTAGCGGGAAGTGGAGCCTGCTTCGTCAATTTCTTTGTCGGACATACGGTAATATCCGTATTCGGGTGATAGGATAAATCCGTTGTCCAGGTTCCAATCATAAGTGCCGCGCATGGCGGCATAACCACGCTCTCCGTTTACGCTGGAAAAATTTATCTGCCCGTAGCATAACGCACACGGGCAGATAAGTAAACATAAACAAATAAACGCGGTTTTTACGCGCATTGGCTTATTTGGATTTCTTCGCTTTGGCCTTCGCAACTTTGGCGTCTTCGTCCTGTAAGAACTTGACATAGTTGGAGGCTTTGCGTTTCTTCCAAGCGCCTTTGTGGTAACCGTAACCGATGATGAGCGGAATCAAGGTCGTGCATTCACCGTACACCATCTGTTCCAAGGCGGTGGAAACTTTACCCCAAGAGGAAGCCTCTTTTAAGGTAGAGCCGGAAAGAGCCCCGTCGCGCACATCAGCCACCGTGATTTGTACGGCATATTTGTGCATCGGAGAATCCGCACCCAAAATTTCAGCAGCCACTACGGTGTCCTGCGCAAAGTTTTTCGGTACACCGCCGGACCACATCATAAGGCCCGTTTCTTTGGCTTTGATTTTGATTTTGGTCAGTTCCAAAAAGTCTTTGGCACTGTCAATAGAAACGTGGGCTTCGGGGTGTTGGGTCTGGTGCGCTACAAAGCCGAAACCGGCAGAGCAGTCCGAGAAAGCAGGCACAAACACCGGCACGCCGTATTTGTAAGCGTTATAGACGATAGAATCTTTCCCTTTGCCTTTGCTTTCCAGCCATTTACCCATTTCCCAAATAAATTCGCGGGAAGAGTAAGGGCGGGGTTCCAAAGTGTTGCAAATTTTGTGGATGGTTTCGTCGCATTCTTTCAACTGGTCTTCATCAATGTATGTGTCGTAGATGCGGTCAATATGCAAATCGCGCAGCAAATTGTCGTCTTGATTATAGGGAGTACCAATGTAGTGTTTGTAGCCCAAGGCTTCAAAAAAGTCCTGGTCCACGATGTTTGCGCCGTTGGAAACAATCGCGTCAACCATATTGTTTTGAATCATATCCACCACAACTTTCTTCATACCCGCGGAAACAAGCGACCCCGCAATGCACAAAATGACGGAGCATTTTTTGTCGGAGAGCATCATATTGTAGATTTTGCTCGCTCTGGCCACTTCGCGAGAAGCGTAGGCCATATTTCCAAAGGCTTCCATCAAGGGAACCACATTGTATTTTTTGAGGTCAATGTGTTTGATGGTGTCTTTGAGAAAGTCTTTCTTGGTTAGTTTTGCCATTTCTTTTTACACCTCTGCTGGATTTATTTACTTCTATTTAGTAAATTATAGTAAATATATTTAAATTTTCATAGGAAAATCGTATAAAAAATACAGGGCCGGTAAAAGAGGCCCGAGGAGCGTAAAAATGTATCCCGATTTAAAACAAACAGACCCCGCCGTTTATGATGCGGTAACCCACGAATTAAACCGCCAGCGCGAAAAGTTGGAACTGATTGCTTCCGAAAATTTTACGTCGTTGGCTGTAATGCAGGCGCAAGGCTCTGTTCTTACTAACAAATATGCCGAGGGCTATCCTGCCAAACGCTATTACGGCGGATGTGAATTTGTGGATGTGGTGGAGCAACTGGCGATTGACCGCGCCAAGCAACTTTTCGGCGCCGAACACGCCAACGTCCAGCCGCACTCCGGCGCGCAGGCCAATATGGCTGTATATTTTGCATTATTAAAACCCGGCGATACCGTGTTAGGTTTAAACCTTTCCCACGGCGGACATTTAACGCACGGGCATCCGCTTAACTTTTCGGGCAAGTTATATAACATTATTGCAATGAACGTGCGTAAAGATACCGAAGAAATTGATTATGATGAAGCCGCCCGCTTGGCTTTGGAACACAAGCCTAAACTCATTATGGCGGGAGCCTCCAACTATTCCCGCGTGTTTGATTGGAAACGCTTGCGCGAAATTGCCGATTCCTGCGGGGCATATTTGGCGTGCGACGTGGCCCATTATGCGGGCCTGATTGCCGCCGGAGAATACCCGAATCCTGTGCCATATGCCGACGTAGTAACTACCACCACACACAAAACGTTGCGCGGTCCGCGCGGCGGGATGATTTTATGTAAAGCCGCTTTGGCCAAAGCCATTAACTCCGCTGTGTTCCCCGGGGTGCAAGGCGGGCCGTTAATGCACGTTATTGCGGGCAAGGCCGTTTGTTTTGGGGAAGCCTTAAAACCTGAATTTAAAGCCTACCAACATCAAGTAAAATTAAATGCTGCTGAACTCGCCAGACAATTAATGGCGCGTGGCTACCGTTTGGTGGCCGGGGGAACGGACAGCCACGTTATGTGTATTGATTTGCGCTCTAAGGGATTAACGGGGAAAGCCGCCGAAGCCGCCCTGGATAAAGCGGGCATTACGGCGAACAAAAATACGATTCCCTTTGACCCCGAAAAGCCGTTTGTTACCAGCGGGCTTCGCTTAGGAACTCCCGCTATCACAACGCGCGGTATGAAGGAAGCGGATATGGCGCAGGTGGCCGACTTTATTGACGGGGCTATTTCGCACCACGAGGACGACTCTTATTTGGCGGAAGTGGCCGGACAAGTAAAAAAATTCTTGGAGAAATTTCCGCTTTATCCGTCGCTTGCGTAACTTTACTTAGTGCCCCGGCCGGTTATCCGTCCGGGGTATTTTTTAGGGCCCAGAAAAAATTGGGCCTTATCGTATCTTTTTTCTAGGTCTAATGGCCCTGTTTATTTGGCGGACAAACGGGTAAATTAATACTATAAGGTGTTTTCTTTTGTAAGGAGTGTTTATGAAAAAACGATTTTTATTTCTTTCCTGTTTGGTCGTTTTATTTGCACAGCCGTCTTTTGCCCAATCGGCCTTGGTAAAGGGGGGCGCCAAAGCCACCGGGAAAGGCTTTCTTCAAAAGACCGTTTCGCGTCTTTATCCCCGTATCCGTGTGCCTAAGGTCCCCACGGTGGCTCCGCAAATTACATTGCCTACGGCCACTCCGCAAGTAGCGGTGCAGATATCCAAGCAGATTGTGGCCGCTTCCAAAATTCAGTCCTCTTTTTTAAAGGCACCCGCTCTGCAACCCTTTGAGCAAAACACGCCGCATTTTTTATTTACCGTATCGGCCGCAAGTAAAGGAAACGGCTTTCAAGCGGGTGGATTTGTCTTTGCCGAGGAAAACAACGGCAAAACCGTTTTGTGGGGTGTGGCTCCGTTGGAATATGTGCAACATATGGGCCAAAATGTAGAAGTATCCTTTTATGTGGCGGGTAAGAAATTTACCTATCCGGCCGAAGTTGTTTTAACGGGCCGCACGGAAGGCATTAATGCCGCGCTTATCCGCTTGCCCGACCAAGTTTTGGAAGTGGCACGCCCTGTCATTTGGGCCAAAGAATACCCGCAAAAAGGGGCTAATCTTTTTACTTACGGATACAATAACGGCCGCTACCAAAAGGCCCAGCGCCGCGTTATTACCGCCCATACGGAGCGCATTGTAGAGTCCTTGCCGCCCGCCGAAGCGGAAGGAACCTTAACCAATGCCGGCGGACTGGTGGTAAACGAAAAGGGGGAAGCCGTGGGATTATCGCTTGGCACCTCGCATCCTTTGGCTGATCGGGCCGAGTGGTACTGGAACCGCCGCTCCAATAAAGATTTACCAAAAACGCAGGACCTGTCCGCTATCGGCGAAATTTTACCTTTTGCCCGCGTGCAAGATTTATTGCGCGAATACCGCAATCCCGGTTCCGCACAACGCGTCGTCTTATTTGGGGGCATTTGGGTAGGCAAACTGCCCATTACCGAAACGGTTAAAAGTGTAACTGCGTATTACGAGAACGGCTTTGAACAAACCATTGATAAAAACCCGTTTTTAAAGATAGGGTCTATGGATGTTCCGTTTGAATATGAGGGGTTAAAAAAGGGTAAAATAGTTATCAGCCGGAAGGACGGCTCCACCTACGCCTATTGGGTGGATGTGGAAAAGCGTATCGTTACCCGGGAAGAAACGATTCGCTGATGAGTTGGTAATAGGGGAAAAATAATGTCCAATAAGGGGTTGGCCTTAGCGTTTCTTTGTGCTTTTTTTGTGGCGGCACCCGCTTCGGCGCAAAGTAAATTACCGGGCTTTTTTAAAGATTTAAAAATCACGCAGGCCTTGCGTGCCCGTTGGTTTAACAAAGTAAAATTTCAATTAAATAACCGCTTGATTACCGTGGCGGCGCGTTCGCACTCGTCCAATATACTGGCGGCCAGATTAACGGCCCCGCTGATACAAAATACTCCGGTTCTGCCCGCCAAACCGCGCCCGTTATCACCGGCACCCCATTTTGTCCGTCAGGCCGTTTTTACCTTGCAGCATTCCCCCCAAACGCACGGAAAGGGCTCCGCCTTTGCTATAAGAATAAACGGGCAAGTGTGGGGGGTTACCGCCAAGCATATTTTAAATGATATCGGGCGGGAGCCGTATGTTGAATTGTTTGACGAAAACGGAAAACCCTTTTATACGCAAATTTTCACGGTGCGGGAAGGCCATTTGCGCGGGGCAGATATTGCTATTTTTAAAATTCCGCCGCAACTTAACAACTATATTGTGCCGTTGGAGGCGGACGAAAAATTGCCGTCGCCCGCGCATGCGGTACAATCGGCGGGGTTTTCACGCGGCAATTTTGCCTGGTTTAATAAGGTGGATGTTTTGTTTTCCAGTCCGCACCGTATTTTGGCGCGCTATCAGGATTTTCCTGTTTTAAACGGTTATTGCGGCTCGCCTTTGCTTGTCAACGGGAAAGCCGTCGGTGTGTTTGTGGGTATTGTGGGCAACACCAATACGCAAAGCGCCGAGTGGCGCAAGTTGTTGGACAACAAGCCCATTAACGATTTTAACCAAATTGTGCCTATACAATGGGTACGCCGCTTGGTGGAGCAGGTTAATCATCCGCAGCAAGCCACGGGCACTTTAATCCGCATATTGGGTCGCCCGATTACACACCTAACACCCGATGACGCTGTGATAAAAATTCAGCAATTTAGAAAGGGCCGCCTTTACAAACAGATTTCCGCTTATCCGTTTATGGATTACCTGCATTTGGAACGGTTTTTTGATGTTGAGGCACACGACAAAATCCGTGTGATTATCCACAAGGGGAGCAACGCCGGGGCGCGCCCTGCGGAGCGTTGGTACGATTTGGACCTTTCCACAGGCACCCTGACGGGTCCTGCGGACGGCAACTCCCTGCGCTGACTAACGATTAATGGAGCAACACTATTTTTGCAATACTGCGGACAAACGAAACGGCAACAATAAAAAATACATTGTTTAGTCGTCATCCCCGAGGAATTGGCGGCCCGCAGGGTTCGGGGATCTGTTGTTATTAAATGCGGGAGGACGGCAAAAATTTAGCCCCCGGTTTTGCCGGGGACTGGTTAATTACTACTGGTTTAAAAGTTCTCGCGCGGATAAATTTCCGCCTGCCGAGGCTTTTCCCAGCCAGAGGCGTCCTTCCTTTTTATCCTTCGCCACGCCTAGCCCTTTCCAATAAATTTGCCCCAACACATATTGCGCGGCAGTATCATTTTGATTGGCGGCTTTCTTAAAAAATTCAATCGCCAAGGATACAGAACGCTCGGTTCCTTGCCCTTGCATCAGCATAAAACCCGTCATATATTGCGCTTGGGCTAATCCACCCTCTGCGGCATTGGAAAACCAAGCAAAGGCATCTTGGTAATTGGGCGGATTTGCCTTGTAGGCACGCTCTCCCAAGGCATACTGGGCGGCCGGAAATTTGGCTTGTGCCGCTGCGCCCAGCAGTTCTAATGCTTTATTTTCGTCCGGGGAGGTTCCCTCTCCCTTTTGGTACATTTCTGCCAGTTCAAGGGCTGCCGCAGGCAACTGCCCCTCTTGCCAAGCCAAGGTTAAATATTTCAAGGCTTCTTCGTCATTTTTAGTAACGGGATAACCCATATGATACCCTTCCCCGGCGGAGAGTTGCGCTTGGCTGTCGCCTTGTGCGGCTAACAATAAGGTGGCGGAAAAACGGTTCACTACATCATAAAAATCCGGGTCTGCTTCCCGCAAGGAGCGTAAGGCTTGCTGGGCCGGCTGGCTTCCCATAGCAGAGGCTTTTAAATTCCACAAAATAGCATCTCCTTTGTTGGCGGAAAGGCCTCCTAATCCCTCGTTATAAAAGCGCGCCAGTTCCGTTTGGGCGGACACATTACCCGCTTGCGCGGCCAGTTGCAAATAGGGCAGGGCTTCCTCGTAATCTTGCTTTACCAAAGTACCTTGGATATATAACTGGGCGAGTTTCCAATCGGCCGAAGCATCGCCTTGCGCGGCGGCTTTTCTGTACCACTCGGCGGCTTGTGCGCCGCTAGGCTCTACCCCAAGGCCTTGCGCATAAAAATCTCCTATTTTCACAGCCGCAGACACATCACCGGCTTGGGCTTGGGTTAAGGTTTTGGCAAAATTGCGTTGTTGCGGTGTTTTGTAAAACGCGTACGCATACACACCCGCGATGACCGCGAGCACCAGCATAATTTTTAAAAATGTCTTCATAAAACTCCCGGGAAATGCTTTTTATATCTCTTTTTATTATACCTGTTTTGAGGTTTGTCCTAACGTGCAAACTTATATGCGTTCATATTTACAAGGCCGTCCTGAATTTAATAGTCCGAAGAGTGCAGTTATCCTGGAAAGTCGGCCGGCGCGGAGTGTTCCAGCATCTGTTGTTATAAAAAAAGGAAAACAACGGATACTGGACAGAAACCTTCCAGTATGACCTTTTTTTATAAACGACCAACGACCCCAGTAGTAGGTCCTGAAACCTATCAATAGACCCCGTACAGAAACACTACGGGGTGGCGCCTAGCGGTAAGGGCGGCAGTTCAGAATGACCCCAATTTTTATGACGGCCTTTGTTTTATTTATGGGTGTTGTTTTGTTGCTTGCAACATTGCCAAAACAGTGTGGCTACACCAGTCAAAAGAGGGGGGAAAGGTAAGCCGTCCGCAGGACTTATTTTAAAGGGGTTGTTCCGTTTTTTTTTTTTGTTAAAATTTTGATAATTCGCTGTGGATATACCCGGATGTATCTGCCGTATAAAAATGTGTATAAAAGGCTGTTTTGCTCAAATATAAAGGCCTTAATAAGGAGAGAAAATGAAAGGGTTTAACAGAATTTGGCGTTTGTTGTCGTCATCCCCGAAGGTTTCTGTCGGGGATCCGTTGTTATTAAAAAAGGAAAACGACAGATTCCCGAACCCTGCGGGCCGCCAGTTCCTCGGGAATGACGACTTTATGAAAAAAGAAGGTCATCCTGAACTTGTTTCAGGATCTACATCTTGGGTTGTGAACCGTGGATTTACCTTAATTGAACTTCTGGTTGTTGTCCTCATTATCGGTATTTTGGCGGGGGTAGCATTGCCGCAATACCAAAAGGCCGTGGCAAAGGCGCGCTATACGCAAATGATTACGGCGGGGAAATCACTCAAAGACGCAATGGAATTATATTATATGGCAAACGGGGATTACCCCGTATTTTGGAGTGATTTAGATATTACTTACCCCGGATGTAGTGAGGGTACGGGGCGGTATATGCTTTGGTGTGATAAATTTGCGGTGGATATGTTTGCGGGAAGCGATAAGAACCTTCTTTTTTGGGATACTTATGGAATTGAAAATGGGGGCAGAGAACAATCTACGGCTGAAATTTTTTCTAAAAGCCAAGCCACTTATACCGTTTGGTTAGACCAATCAGCCAATCCCGGCAAAACCTCTTGCAATAGCAGAATTACGGGCCTTTGCCAAAGTATGGGTTTTTGATTGAATCTATATAAAAAGCACCCCGGGTTGTAAAAGCCCGGGGTGTTTTTTAAAAGCGTTTATTATTTCGCTTCTTCTTTTTGATCGTCCAAAGCGCAGGGCACTTTGGGGCTGGCGGCGACTAAGTCTTTAATCGGCTTAATGACTTGGGCTTGTTTTTTCATTGTGCAGGGGCCGCCAATACATCCCCCTTTGCAACTCATTACTTCCAACAGTTGGAAATCGCCCGCGCCTTTGGCAAATGCGTTAAGCATTAACATTGCCTTTTTGTCCAAGCCGTTAATGGCCATTTTCTTAAAGGGACGTTTGCCCGCAATCGCGTTTTCTACTGCTTGGGCCACGCCACCGGTTACGCCATAGTAACGGGCCTCGCCGGAGATAGACGGGTCAAGCGGCATTTCTTCACACTCGGCCGGGTTAATACCTTTGGCTTCCAGCATAGCGCCCAATTCTTCGTATGTCATTACATAATCAATATTGGGGTCGTCCATCCCTTCCACACGTTTGGATACGCACGGACCGACAAAAACGGTAATAAAACCGTTTTTCTTTTCAATATCGGCGGTGTAAGAAGCCGGGGTCTTGGTGTGGGAAACAAAATCTTTCAAAGCCGGCAAATGCTTTTTGACGGCTTGTACCCACGCCGCACAACAGGAGGTGGTCATAAAGCGCGCACCGTTTTCCAAGCGTTCTACGAGTTCGCGCGCCTCGTTGGCGGTGGTAATGTCCGCGCCCAGGGCCACTTCGGTTACTTTGTCAAAGCCCGCCTTTTTGATAGCGGTCATCAACTGCGGTAAGGTACAGTCAAACTGGCCGACAATAGACGGCGCAATCATAGCGCATACTTTGTGGGTGCTCTTTAATTGGCTCAAAATATCAATTAATTGGCTGCGCTCCATAATGGCGCCAAAGGGACACGCATCCATACAGTGCCCGCAGGAAATGCACTTGTCAAAATCAATTTCGGCAAAACCGTTTTCGCCTTTGTGGATGGCGTTTACCGGGCAGGATTGTTCGCACGGAACAGGTACATAGGTAATAGCGTTGTAGGGGCAGACGGCCTTGCATTGTCCGCAATTTTTGCATTTATCCGGATCAATATGGGAGCGTCCGTCGGCAAACGAAATAGCGCCGAACTTGCAAGCCTGTTGGCACGGGCGCGCCAAGCAGCCTTGGCAGGCTTCGGTTACCAGGTGGCGTGCTTTTACGCAACCTTTACAGGCAATATCCATTACGGTCAGCGGTGTTTCCGGCACGGCCTTGCGCAAGAGGGCTTCTTTGGCATATTCGTTAAGCGACGTGGCTTCGTCGTCTTGTTCTACGCTTCCGCCCAACGCGGCTAACGTGCGGGCGCGAAAGACGGCCCGTTCTTTGTAAATGCAGCAGCGCACCGTAGATTTGGAATCTTTCGGCAGCACTTCAAAGGGAATAGCATACGCTTTGGTTTCAAGCGTACCTTTATCAAACGCGGCAACCACTTTTTTAAGGGCTTCGCGTTTAAAATACACGGCTTTATTGTCAGAGATATTCATAATTCTTATATTTTACCATATTTGTATTGGGCTTTTAGGCTTCTAGGCGGGCGAACAGTATATTATGGTCCGACCCGCGTGTAACGCGTACGCCGGCGGCTTTTACACGCAAGCCCCGCACGAACAGATAATCTACCGGACGGCCCAAACAATGGGTGCGGGTGTCCGGCTCAAATGGTACTTCGGTGAGTCCTGCCGCGCGGGCCATTTGGTGCAAAAGTCTGCGGCGTTTGAGACTCCACGCATTGAAATCTCCGCCCAAAAGTACGGGGCCGCTATAATTTAGCAATAGTTCGGCGGCACGTTTTAAATTGGTGTCAAAAGATTTTAAACCCCTGAAATTAATGGCGTGGATGTTGATAACAAGCAAGGTTCGTTCCCCGTCCAAAGGAATAAGGGTGGCCAGCATCATTTTAGGCACGCGCAAAAAAGGTTCTCTCTCTCCTGCTTTAAAAGAAATTTTAAGCGGGCGCGCCACGCATCCCGTCGCCACTCCTGTGGGGCTGTTGTGGCGGGATAAGAAACTGACGGCCCCGCTCCAATGATAGGGCGTTTGCTCCATTATTTCAAGCACTTGGGGGGAACGGCGCACCTCTTGCGCTAAAAATAAATCCGCGGCGGCTGCTGCTTTTTTAAATTCTTCACTCCACGGTTTTTGCTTGCTCTTTTGCCAGTTCCAAATGCACACGGTAAAGCATTTGGGGAGTGTGCTTGCGGTGGGGCGGCCGTGTTGCAGCAGAATTTTATCGGCTTGGGGTTGTTTGTAGAACATATTAATAATAGGGGGTTAATAATTTAAACGCATTGTTGCGCAAGGTGCGCCAAAAGGGCGGTTTTTCTTTTTCCCATTTTTCAAGAAATGCTCCCTCTTTTTTGCGGGCGATTATTTGGGCCAACTGTCCGGCCAGTTGCTTATCGGTGCATTCCATATTGCACTCAAAATTTAATTTAAAACTGCGTACGTCCCAGTTAGCCGAACCGACAAAAATCCAGGCTTTGTCCACCAGTACAATTTTGCTATGGTCAAACGGCGGGCGGGTGCGGTAGATTTTTACACCCTTTTTAAGTAATTTGGCAAAGTTTGCGCGCATAGCGTAATCCATACCGAAAATATTGCTTTTGGAAGGCAAAATAATTTCTACGCGGACACCCCGCATAGCAGTTACTTCCAAGGCGGACAAAATATTGCTCTCCGGCAGGAAATAAGGGGTAACAATGCTTACGCTGTGCTGTGCGCAAGACAGCGCGCCCAAAATCAGTTGTTCCAGTTTGCCATAATCGCTGTCCGGCCCGTCAGGAATAATGCGTGCGGGCATATGTCCGGGCAGCCTTTTGGAGTAGTTAAAGGAAATGGGTGTAAAATGGTCCTTGCCCGCAAAGAGCCAGTCCTCTTCAAACACGCGCGACATTTGGTCCACCACCGGGCCGGAAACTTTAAAGGTAATGTCCTGTATAGGTTCCTTGGGGTTTGTTTTAACGAGGTTCCCTGCGGCAATATTCATCCCGCCGAAAACGGCAGTCTCTCCGTCCACGATTAAAATTTTACGGTGATTGCGTAAATTAACAAAAGGCAAATTAATGGGGCTTTTAGACGGTAAAAAAACGGCAAAATCAAGCCCCTTTATTTTGCGCAGGGCGGCATCAATCGTAGGCTTGGAATAGTTCAGCCCCACTCCGTCCACCAATACTTTTACTTTGGCGCCGTTTTTAACGGCTTGTTTTAAAGCGGGGATAAAAAGTTGTCCGGCGCGGTCGTTATCAAAGATATAACTTTGCAGTAATACTTCTTGTTTGGCCCCTGCAATCAGGCGGCACATTTCCGGATAGGCTTCATCCCCGTTTACCAAGGCTTCTGCCCGGTTACCGAAAGAAAAAAGTTGCGGGTGAACTTTGTACCCTAACCGCAAAAGTTGCAAAAAGGGGAGCGGAATTTCTTTGCGGATTTCTTGCTCGGTTTTCCCTGTTATGGCCATTAGGTTTGGGCCTTTGTTGCGCAGAGACAAAGCCTTGCGGCGGATGCGGTTAATGCCAAACAGGACATACATAATGCTACCCAACAGCGGAGCCAACCACACCAAGCCAATCCAACCGATAGAACTTTTTACGTCGTCCTTGTAGCGCAAAATATGCCCCGTTACAAAAATTTGCAAGAGGATATATAAGGCACCGGCAATACTAAAAGATGAAAGAGATACTGTATCCATATTTCTATTATAGGAAATCTGTTCACACACGCAACAAAAAGCCCGCCACGGGGCGGGCCTTAAAAGGGTTAGTTAAGCGGCGTTCCTGCCGGAATCTTGCTCGGTGTAAGCGCGGGCAGCGGCGTTGCGTTTACGGCGCGGGGCATATAGGCTTGGTCGGTTACCGTTCCGCCGGAGACAAGGGCTTTGCGTGTGGGGCGCTGTTGCTTTTGGCGGGTTTGTTGCCCGGCCTGTTCCCGTGCGGTTTGGGCCTCTTTTTCTTGTTTGGCAAGGGCTTTATTGGCTTGGGAGAGTTTAGTAGTGTACTCCGTAAAGGCTTTTTCGCCGGATAAAGTATCTTTTAAAGAATTTCCTTCAAACACAAAATAAGTAGGCACCGGCGTTGGGTGGTTTATATCTGTATATTCTAAGCGATAAACGGAATAGGTTTTATTAGTCGCTTTGTCCAGCAAATTGGTAAGTGTCGCCCGGGATTCGTATGTGCGCAAAAAGTCGCTCCGGCTGACCCCTAAATTAACACCGTATTTTAGATTGACGGCCAACACGTCGGCTATGTCGGCCGCACACGCGACAAAGGTTTGTGGATCTTGGGCTTGAAACAGAAATTTGCGGTAGTCGCCGTCGTCGCTTCCGTAACGGACATAAGCATACCTTTTTCCGTTTTGGGCGCGGATAATTCTATCGGCGGACGACACGTTTTCTACTTGGTAGAGTACATAAGTTTTATCTTTCCCGCGGAAAAGGCGCGTGAGTTGCCGGGCATTTTTGTTCCAAACGGAAATACCTTGGCGCGGCGAGGAACTCTCCCCGTGCATTTCAATCACAATTTCCGGTTCGGGTGCGGCTTGCGCGGTTGCCCCTAGTGCTAGGAAACTTAAAAAGCCTGCAATTACCCCTCTGCTCATAATATCTCCTAATCAAAAAGTCCGGTGGTTAAATACCGTTCTCCCCCGTCTGGCAACAAGACAACAATATTTTTGTCCTTGTTTTCGGGCCGTTTGGCAAGTTCCAAGGCGGCCCATAACGCGGCCCCGCCGGATATACCGGGCAAAATGCCTTCTTTTTTGCCCAATTCGCGTGCGGTTTGACGGGCATCAGCCGTTTTGACAGGGAGGATTTCATCCAGTACACTCCTGTCCAAATTTCCCGGCACAAAGTTAGCCCCAATGCCCTGTATGCCGTGCGGCCCGGCTTTACCCGCAGACAAGAGGGGGGAGTCGGCGGGTTCCACGGCTACGATTTGGATGTGCGGGTTTTGTTTTTTTAAATAACGGCCTACCCCGCTAATCGTTCCGCCGGTGCCCACTCCGGCTACAAAAATATCTGCTTTTCCGTTTAAGGCGTGCCAAATTTCCGGTCCGGTGGTTTCCTCGTGTGCGCGGGGGTTATTGGGATTGTCAAACTGACCGGGCATAAAGGCCCCGGGCGTTTCTTGTACTATTTTTACAGCGGCTTCTACGGCCCCCTTCATTCCATCTGCCTTTGGGGTAAGAACAATTTGCGCCCCTAACGCTTTTACCAGTTTCACGCGCTCTGCGCTCATACTTTCGGGCATAGTTAAAATCATTTTGTAACCGCGTGCGGCGGCCAAAAACGCAAGTGCAATCCCCGTATTCCCGCTGGTGGGTTCTACTACGGTGCCGCCGGGGAGCAGTTTCCCTTCGTTCTCGGCTGCATTTAACATATATAAGGCGGCGCGGTCCTTTACGCTGTACGGGTTAAACATTTCCAGTTTGGCCCAAATGTGCGCGGGTGCGGTGTTAATTCTTTTCAGTTCCAGTAATGGCGTATGCCCAATGGTTTGTTCCAACTGTGTAAAATTTTTTTCGTTCATATATTTTCCCAGGGTACTTCCTTATTATAAGTGTTTGTGTAAAAATTGCCAGTACCCTCTTTTAACTAATTATATAAAAGCGTTGCCACAGGAAAAATTTTTATATAATCTTTAGAAAGACATTAACCTTATTAGATTGGGAGAAACCTTGTGAAGAAAACATACTTTTTGCCCGCGGCCGTAATGGCTTTGGGCTTGGCAACAGTTTTTGTTTCCGGTTGCAAAAAATCTACCGCCGGCGGTGCGGCCGCACCGACTATGGTTAATGCGGTAGAGGTGGTACAACAGGATTTGCCTTGGGACATTGAATACCCGGCCCAAGTGGCGGGTTCGTTGGAAATTCAAATCCGTGCGCAAGTGGGCGGTATTTTGGAAGCCCGCTTATATAACGAAGGCGAATATGTAGAAGAAGGCAAACAACTTTTTCAAATTGATGACAAACAATATAAGGTAGCGTTGGAAAAGGCCCAGGGCGCTTTGGCCCAAGCCCAGGCCGAGGAGCGCCGTACCCAGCGCACTTATGCGCGTATGAAAAAACTCCGCGCCGACAATGCCGTCAGCCAACAGGATTACGATAATGCCCTTTCCGCTTATGACACCGCCAAAGCCAATGTGCAGGTGGCGCAGGCGGGGGTAAACGATGCCCAAATTAATTTAGGTTACACCAAGGTTACGGCGCCGATTTCCGGTATTGCCGGGAAAGAAACGAAATCCGTCGGCAGTTTGATTTCCGCCGCGGGCGAATCGGGCCTTTTAACGACGATGGTGCAAATTGACCCCTTGTATGTAAACTTTTCTATGCCCAGCCGCCAGTTTGAAAAATTGGCCGCCGGTTTTATGTCCGGGCAAATTGTATTAGGCAGTGATGATAAACAACTGTTAAAGCCAGAGGAATACCGCAAATTGACTGCTTCCCAGGCCCCGGTGTATGTAGAGGCTGTTTTGCCCAACGGCAGTTTGTATTCCGAAAGGGGTAAAATTGTCTTTTTTGACAGTTCGGAAAATACCCAAACGTCCAGTTTGGCTATCAAGGCGGAGTTTGCCAATCCCAAAAAGAGCCGTGCTTTAATGCCGGGGCAATTTGTCCGCGTTCACTTAGTGGGTGCTATTTATAAAAACGCTATTTTAATTCCGTCTTCTGCCGTTCTTAACAGCGCGCAGGGCAAAATTGCCTATGTGATTGATGCCAATAATATGGTTGCGGCCCGCCCGATTCAAGCCGAATTGCAGGACGATATGTATATCGTCAGCGACGGTTTAAAGGCCGGCGAAAAAGTGGTATCGGACGGACTTATCCGCTTGCGCCCGGGTATGCAGGTTACGGCGCAAATGCAAAAATTTATGCCTGTTCAGCCTGCGCCTGCCGCCTCCCAACCGACGACGGAGGGAGATGTAGCCAAATTGGAAGCGGCAATTGAATCTGCCGAAGCACCGGACGAGCAAGCCTTACCGCAGGATGCCGCCCAAGCCAAAGAAGTACAGTCCGCCGATAACGCGCAGACGGGGAAATAATTATGTTCTCTAAATTCTTTATTAACCGTCCTATTTTTTCTACGGTTATTTCGCTGTTGATTTCCTTGGCGGGTATCGTGTCTATTACGATGCTGCCTATTGAACAATACCCCGACTTAACTCCGCCCACCGTGCAGGTGTCGGCCAGTTATCCGGGGGCCAGCCCGGAAGTAATTGCCAACACGGTGGCGGCTCCGCTGGAACAGCAGGTGAACGGGGTGGAGGATATGCTGTATATGAACTCCACTTCTTCCTCTAACGGGGATATGAAACTGACTGTTTCTTTTAAAGTCGGTACCGACCCGGACCAGGCAATGATTAACGTCAACAACCGCGTGCAGGGAGCCACGGCTACCTTGCCGGAGGACGTTCGCCGCTATGGTATTCAGGTCAATAAAAAATCTTCCGCTATTTTGCAGTTGATTGCGCTTTATTCCCCGAGCGGACGTTCTGATACTACAACGGTGGGAAACTATGCGCTTCTTAACATTGTAGATGATTTAAAACGTATTGAAGGCGTGGGCGACGCGCAGGTAATGTCCGCCAACGACTATTCTATCCGCATTTGGATTAAGCCGGATGTCCTTTCCCAGCGCGGCTTGTCTGTGAGCGATATCGCCTCTGCCGTGCAGGCGCAGAACGTACAGCGCGCGGCGGGCAAAATCGGCCAGCCTCCGCTGCCGGTAGCGGTGGACCGCTCTTATTCCATTATTGCGCCCGGCCGTTTGACCGACCCTAAACAATTTGAAGATATTATTTTGCGCGCGAATAAAGACGGTACTTCCTTGCGCTTAAAAGACGTTGCTACGGTGGAACTCGGCAGCCAGACATATGAATTTAGCGGTAACTACAACGGTAAACCGGCAGTGCCGATTGGGGTGTATCTCTCCCCGGGAGCCAACGCCGTAGCCACCGCGCAAGCCGTTGAAAAACGTATGCAGGAATTGGCCGCCAACTTCCCGCCCGATTTGGATATGGAATACAAAGTTGCTTACGATACCACCTTGTTCGTAAAAGCATCTATTAAAGAAGTAATCCATACCTTAATTGAAGCGATGATTTTGGTGTTTTTGGTGGTTTATTTGTTCTTAAAGGACTGGCGCGCCACATTGATTCCGTGTTTGGCGGTGCCGGTGTCCATTATCGGCGCGTTTGCCGGGATGAAACTTTTTGGTTTCTCCATTAATACGCTTACGCTTTTCGGCCTTGTGCTTGCTATCGGTATGGTGGTGGACGATGCTATCGTGGTAATTGAAAACGTGGAACGTATTATGGACGAGGACGACCTGCCTGTTAAGGAGGCCACCATTAAGGCTATGGACGAAGTATCCGGCCCGGTGGTGGCGATTGTACTCGTGCTGTGCTCCGTGTTTGTGCCGGTAGCATTTATGGGTGGCTTGACGGGTGTGATGTACCAGCAGTTTGCTATTACGATTGCTGTGTCCGTCGTTATTTCCGGCTTGGTCGCGCTGACCCTGACGCCTGCTTTATGTGCCCTTTTGCTTAAAAAGCAAGAAAAGCCTACGAGCGGATTTTTCTATAAGTTTGACCAATTCTTTGGCAA
The DNA here is from genome assembly GCF_056976295.1 of Candidatus Avelusimicrobium sp. Classification (NCBI taxonomy): domain Bacteria; kingdom Pseudomonadati; phylum Elusimicrobiota; class Elusimicrobia; order Elusimicrobiales; family Elusimicrobiaceae; genus Candidatus Avelusimicrobium; species Candidatus Avelusimicrobium sp. Next base: position 24,084 of record NZ_DBMCTG010000001.1, on the reverse strand, counting down.
ATTAACCAAAAAATACGGCACTTGGGTTGCCTATTTCATCCGCCGTTTATCGGTCTCTGCGGTGGTGGTTGCACTCTTCTTCTTGGCCGCGTGGGGGATGTTTAAAATCGTTCCCAGCAGTTTGTTGCCCGACGAAGACCAAGGTATGATTATGGTTTCTACGCAGTTGGACCCGGCCTCCTCGTTGGCCAGCAGCGATAAGGTCGCCGGCGAATTGGAAAAATTAATTTTGGCCCAACCCAGCGTATCTGACGAACTGACCTTTGCGGGTTTTGATATGTTAAGCAGTACAATGAAAAGCAGCGGTATTGCTTCGTTTATCAAATTAAAACCGTGGGAAGAACGCAAAACCAAGGCGTTGTCCTCTGCGGGGCTTGTAGGGGCACTTTATATGCAGGCCAAAAATACCATTCCGGGTGCGATAGTGATGCCGTTCAACCCGCCGCCCATTATGGGTATGAGCACCACGGGCGGTTTGGAAGGGTATATCCAAAACCGTGGCTCCGGCGACAGCCGGGACCTGGAAGCCCAAACCCAAAAGTTTATTGCCGCCGCACAAAAACGGCCTGAACTTTCCAGTGTCAGCACCACTTTCTCCGCAGCCGTGCCTCAGTATTCTATGACGGTGGACGAAATCAAAGCGCAGGCAATGGGTGTACCGCTTTCGTCCTTGTACGCCACTTTACAGGGCACGTTCGGTACAACGTATGTAAATGATTTTACCTATTCGGGCCGCAGTTTTAAGGTAATGATGCAGGCCGAAGGTTCATACCGCGCCCGCCCCGAACAAATTGCGGAAGTGTATGTGCGTTCCAACTCGGGTGCGATGGTGCCGCTTTCGGCGCTTATCACGCTTACTCCTTCGTTGGGTGCCGATATGGTGGAACGCTTTAACGTGTTCCCGGCGGCAAAAGTAATGGCGAATCCGGCTGCGGGTTATAGTTCCGGTGATGCTATTCGTGCTATGGAAGAAACCGCCAAAGAGGTGTTAGATTCCAACTTTACGCTCGCCTGGACGGGTACTACTTACCAGGAAACCATTTCGGGCAGTTCCTCTGCCACGGCCTTGATGCTGGGTATGTTGGTAGTGTTCCTGATTTTGGCTGCCCAATACGAAAAATGGAGTCTGCCCGTGGCTGTGTTGTTGGCGGTGCCGTTTGCTATTTTTGGTGCCTTGGCGGGCACTTGGGCGCGTGGCCTTGCCAACGATATTTACTTCCAAATTGCGTTGGTGGCCCTGGTCGGCTTGGCGGCTAAAAACGCTATTTTGATTGTGGAATTTGCCGTAATGTTAAAAGAGCAAGGGGTAGAAACCGCCAAAGCCGCGGTGCAAGCCGCCGAACTGCGTTTCCGCCCGATTGTAATGACGTCTTTGGCTTTCATTTTAGGGTGCGTGCCGTTGGCTATCAGCACAGGCGCGGGGGCGGCCAGCCGCCACTCTATCGGTACGGCTGTGGTCTTTGGTATGTTGGCCGCTACTGTTATTGCACCGTTGTTTATTCCGCTGTTCTTCTGTCTGTTTTCAGGGTGGAAGAAGGAGCCGGAACAAATCGGTGTGGTGGTGGACCACGTGGAAGAAACGAAAAAGGAGAATTTATGAACTATAAACACATAGGGGCAGTATTGGCCTCGGCCTTGCTATTGGCCGGGTGTTTAATGGGGCCTAACTACAAACAGCCGGATTTAGATTTGCCCACGGGCGAAGCGGCGGATAATTTCAGCATTTTCACCAATGCCAAATGGTGGGAAGTGTTTGAAGATTCCACTTTAAACGAGTTGGAAAACACCGCCTTGACCTACAACAAGGACTTGCAAGCGGCAGTTGCCCGCGTGGACGAAGCCCGCGCGGCGGTGGGTATTGCTACGGCGGACCAGTTGCCCAGTTTGTCTGCGGCCGGACAGTCGGGCCGCGCCGGAAATAATTTAGGCTCCGGCGAGAGCCAAAGCACGGCTAATGTGTCGGTGTCGTTTGAACTTGATTTGTGGGGCAAATACCGCCGTTTGAGCGAGGCGGCCCGCGCCCAACTGTTGGCAAGCGAAGCGGCCCGCGATACGGTCCGCTTGACCCTGACCGCCGACGTAGCCAAAAACTACTTTGCCTTGCGCACCTTGGACGAACAATTACTAATTGCCCAACGCACTTTAAAGGCGCGGCAGGAGAACGTCCGCATTTACACCAGCCGTTATAATAACGGATATAGCACCGAGGTAGATTTAAAGCGTGTGGAAGCCAATATGGCTAATGTGCAGGCCCAGGAACAGCAACTGCGCTTAAAAATAGCGCAGACGGAAACGGCCTTGTCTGTGCTTTTGGGTAAATCCCCGCGGGAAATGGTGGAAAATAATACCCCCCGCGGCAAAAGTTTGGCGGAAATTACGTTAGTTCCCAATGTGCCGGAAGGGTTACCCTCTGACCTGTTGGCCCGCCGCCCGGATGTGCGTTCAGCCGAAGGGAAATTAATTGCCGCTAATGCCAATATCGGTGCGGCTCGTGCGTCGTATTTCCCCAGTATTCCGCTGACGGCCTCCGCCGGGTACGCAAGCGGTGCGCTTAATAATTTGTTTACGGGTTCCGCCGGCATTTGGGCGATTGGCGGGCAGGTGCTTGCGCCTATTTTTGAGGGCGGCAAAATCCGCGCCCAAAACAAACAGGCCGAAGCCGCTTACCGCGAAATGTTGGCTACTTACGAAAAAACGGTACAAGGCGCGTTTAAAGAAGCATTGGATGCCTTGTCCGCCAACCGCATTAACCGCGATATTTTTGACTCGTACAAACAGCAAACCGAGGCTATGCGCCGCAGTTATGATTTGACGAAAAAGCAGGAAGATGCCGGCCTTATCGGCGTAACTGATTTGCTCAATGTAGAGGAAAATTTGCTGTCGGCTGAAATGAATTTGGCCTCTGCCCGCAACGATGAATTGGCTGCGGTGGTTAATTTGTCCAAAGCCTTGGGCGGCGGATGGAACGTAAAGGACGGTTTTGGTCCGTATGAAAATCTGGTAAAAAAACAGCAGGCCGAACTTGATAAGCAAGCAAAAGCCGAAAAATAAAATCTGTGAAGTTTTATTAAAAACTCCCCGGCGGGTATATCTGCCGGGGAGTTTTTTGCCCGAATTAACTCAAAAAATACGCAGTAAACTTTCCAAAAAGACAGGGCAAATTTGATAAACTATATATATGAAGACTCCGGCGTTGTGCCCGTTAGACGGCCGCTATGGCGGCAGATTGGGTGCGCTCAGAAGTGTAATGAGCGAAGCCGCCTTTACTGCATCCCGTGTACGCGCGGAACTGGCCTGGTTTGAGGTTTTATCCCATTTAAAATTACCGCGTTTTGCGGTCTTATCCGCCCAAGAAACAAGTTTATTAAATAATTTGTTGCCCCTGTCGGAGCAAGATTTGGAAATCATCCGCGCCTTAGAGTTTGACGGCTATGAGGATATCCCAGCCACCAAACACGATGTGAAGGCGGTGGAATACTTTTTAAAATTACGCTTAAAAAACACTCCGTTGCAGAACCGCTTGGAGTGGTTCCATTTTGCGCTTACGAGCGAAGATATCAACAGCGCGGCCTATGCTGTTTTGCTGGCAGACGGAGTGGAAAAGGCTCTTTGTCCCGCGTTGGAAAATTTACAAAAAGATTTAGCCAAATTAGCCCGTAAGGAATCGCGTTCTGTTTTACTGGCGCGCACACACGGGCAGGCCGCTGTGCCGACAACTTTCGGCAAAGAAATCCGCGTGTTTGAAGCGCGTTTAAACCGACAATTAAAGGAACTAAAAAAGCGCGAAATTTCGTTGAAATTCGGCGGGGCTGTGGGAAATTACAACGCGCATTTGGCCGCATTTCCCAAGGTGAATTGGCTTGCCGCCGCGCAACGTTTTGTAGCGGCCTTAAATAAAGGCCGTAAAATCAAGATTGTTTTAAGTCCTGTTTCTACCCAAGTGGATAACCGCGACACTTACGCGGAACTGTTTGATAATATCCGCCGGATAAATACCATTTTGCTGGGATTGTGCCAAGATATGTGGCGTTATATTTCCGCCGGGCTGGTGCGCCAAAAAACAGCGGCGGGAGAGGTTGGCTCGTCCACAATGCCGCAAAAAGTCAACCCGATTGATTTTGAAAATGCCGAAGGAAATTTACAAGTAGCAGATGCGCTGTTGGAACTTTTTTCACGCAAATTGCCTGTTTCCCGCCTGCAAAGAGATTTATCCGATTCTACCGTATTGCGCAATATGGCAGTTGCGTTTGGGTACGCGCTGACGGCTTATTTGTCTTTGTTAAAGGGGTTTTCTAAAATTTCATTTGACCGCACAGCGGCACAGGCTGAACTCGCCGCCCACCCCGAAGTTTTGGCGGAGGGTGTGCAAACTATTTTACGCGCGGCGGGCTATCCAAACCCGTACGAAACATTGCGCGATTTTACGCGCGGGCGCAAAATGACTCCCGCGTTATGGCAAGAATTTATAGAAGGGTTGGCCGTTAATGGGCCGACCAAACAGCAGTTGCGGGCGTTATCCTTAAAAAATTATCTGGGGAGCGCTGTGCAACTGGCGGAGGGAAAATATGATTGATATTGTTTGCGGCGGACAAGCCGGCGACGAAGGAAAGGGCAAAATTTCGGCTTATTTGTCTTATAAAGGAAATTACGATTACTGCGTGCGCGTAGGCGGCCCCAATGCCGGGCATACGGTCGTCAAAGACGGAAAATCTTACACGCTTAAAAATATTCCGTCCGGCTTTTTGAACCCCAAAACCAAATTGGTGTTGGGGGCCGGGGCTTACACCAAAACCGAGTGGCTCTTGGACGAAGTAAACTTTACCGGTACGAAGGACCGTTTGATTATTGACCCGTATGCCGTGTTGATTACGGATGAACAGACTGCCGCAGAAAAAAATGCAGAACACTTTATGAAACATATCGGCAGCGTGGGTACAGGATTAGGGCAGGCCGTACGCGACCGCATTGAACGCCGCAATATTAAATTTGCCAAAGATGAGCCGTTGCTAAAAGATTTTATCCAAGATGTGCCTGAACTGTTAAACGGCTGTTTGGACAAAGGCGGCGAAGTATTGTTGGAAGGAACGCAAGGGATAAAACTTTCTTTGCTCCACGGAGAATATCCGTTTGTTACGTCGCGCGATACTACGGCCAGCACCTTTTTGGGTGAAGCCGGCCTTGGCCCCAAGAGCGTAAGAGATGTATATGTGGTGTTTAAACCGTACATTACCCGCGTCGGCCCAGGCCCGTTGGACCACGAAATGACAGATGAAAAAGAGTTGGAGGTATATCATACCAAAGGGCACGAAATCGGCAGCGTCAGCAAACGCTTGCGCCGCATTGGCGCGTTTGAAAAACGCTCCGCTTCCCGCGCCATTATGATTAACAACTGTACCAAAATCGCCATTACGCATATTGATATGTTCCCCGGTAACGACCGCGTGAAAAAGTACGAGGATTTTACCACCGAAGCCAAGGCTTTTTTGGAAAGTTTAAAACAACTCTCTGCCGAAGTTTATCCGCACCCGGAAATTGCACTCATTTCCACCGGGCCGGATATGGAAGATACCTTAGTCTTGTAGTTGTTTAAAATCTCTTTGCCCCGCTTTGGCTTACTGCCTAGCGGGGTTTTTGTTTATAGGTATTTACAGGGTGTTTTGTGCAAGTTATAATAAAGCAAGGGGGGAGAAATGAAAGATATCATTTTTGATTTAGGCGGGGTGTTAATTGACTGGAATCCTCGCTACCTGTATAAAAAAATTTTTGCTTCCGCGGAAGAAATGGAGTGGTTTTTGACCTCCGTTTGCTCACCTGTCTGGAACGCCAAACAAGATGCGGGCCGTCCGTTTGCCGAAGGGATTGCTCAGGCCAAGGCGCAATATCCTAAGTATGCACCGCAAATAGATGCTTATTTCTTGCGCTGGGAGGAAATGTTAGGCGGGCCAATTAAAGGAACCGTGCAACTTTTGCGTGAATTAAAATATAAAAATTACCGGATATTTGCGCTTTCCAACTGGTCGGCGGAGACGTTTCCTATTGCCCAAAAAAAGTTTGATTTTTTAGGCCTTTTTGACGGCATTGTTTTATCAGGCGAGGAAAAAATGAACAAGCCGGAGCCGGAAATTTACAAGCGGTTACTATTCCGCTACCAGTTGCAGGCGGATAACTGTATATTTACGGACGATAACCAAGATAATGTTTCTGTCGCCCAGGCTTTGGGAATTGATGCAATTCTTTTTACCAATCCGGAACAACTGCACGTTGAACTTATTAAACGGGGAATTTTATAAAAACACCCCGGGAAAAACCGGGGCGTTAGATAGTGTTTATTCGGCCTTGCTTACAATGGCTTCCATTAGTTTATGGCGGCGGAATTTGCGCGTTTCTAATATAATGCCGTTGGCCTTTATCTTTTCGTTTTTGGTGGGTTGGCGGTCGAGTTTGATTCCAATCCATTTTTCCATCGTCATATTGTCTGGCACATCGGCCGGGATAGATAAATCCAGCCGCTCAAATACTTCTGCCATTTTGGCACTGGCGCTGACAATCCACGCTTTGCCAAACGGTTTTATATAAGCGGGAAAGAAATCGTATTCGTCCTCAATTTCGCCTACCATTTCTTCAAAAATATCCTCTAAGGTCAAAATTCCCGTGATTTTTTCGTCCTCGGTTACCAAACACAAGTGCTGTTTGCTCTTCATCATTTTTTCAAGCGCGGTTGAAATAATGGTATCGGCTTCCAAGCGCAGTACGGGGCGGACAATGGAACGCGCGCTTGTCGGCGCACCGCCCGACATTTTAGTTGATAAAAAAATATCCTTAAAGTTTAAGTAGCCGATAATGCTCTGCGGGTCCTCGGGGTGTTCCTTTACCGGGAAACGGGTATGCATATCCAAATGCGCTTTTACAAAGGTATCCGCAATAGAATCGTCGGCATCCAGCATATATACTTGATTTAAAGGAACTTGAATTTCACGAATTTTGCGGATGCAAAACATCGCGCTGGACAGCACAATTTTTTCCTCCGTCTTGCCGAACAAGCGCGAAGACGAAGCAATGGCCGCCGCAGTGCGTAAATCGGCCATAGCGGCTTTTTGGGCTTCCTTAGGGTCAAGCGTTTTGGTAAAGGTCTTTTGGGTAAAAAAGCGGACGATGGCTTCCATTATGTGCACAATGGGCGATAACAGCGTGTAAAGCACGCGCATTACTGGGGAACATTTGAGCACTACAAATTCTTTGTTTTTAATGGCAAAAGTTTTGGGCGTCAGTTCGCCGAAAATAATGGTAACAAAACTTAACGGTACCACTACAAACGCAACCGCTAACGCATCGGCAAGCCGCTTAGGCAAATCAAACCAATTCTGCAAAATGGGGGAAAACATTTCGTCTGCTCCGGCTCCACCCGTAGCGGCGGCTACCGCACCTACTAGCGTAATACCAATCTGCACTACCGCCAAACTGCCTTCCATATGGTCTTTCATAAATAGGGCTTGTTCCGCACCGGAACGCTTTTCTTGTGCCAAAATGGACAATTTCGTGCGGGAAACAGATGCCAGGGCCATTTCGTAAGCGGCCAGCAAGGCATTCAAAATAAGCATCAAAATAATAATAAGTATCGTCATATTTCATATATAGTGTAGCAAAAAGCAGGCGGATAAAGGCAAATTCCATCTTCTTTTCTCCTTGACAATTTGCCTTGTAGGGTTTATTCTTATTAGCAGGGGGTTTTTAGATATGCAAAGGAAATTTCTTGTTTCGGGAATGACTTGTTCCGCTTGCCAGGCGCATGTGGAAAAAGCCGTGTCGCGCATACCCGGGGTGCACTCGGCGGTTGTCAATTTATTACAAAATATCTTGTATGTAGATTATGATGGGGATAAATTAGTTCCGGCAGACATTGTGTCCGCCGTACGCCGGGCGGGATATGATGTGCCCTCAGAAAAACAAAATACGGCGCCGCAAGCCTTAGCGCAAGCGCAGGCTGAAACATTAAAGATGCGTTTTTGGTTTTCTCTCGGGTTTTTATTGCCTTTAATGTATGTGAATATGGGGCATATGGCGGGCGGATTAGTGCCTGCTGGCATAATGCACAATCCGGGCATCTTTGTTTTGGTGCAATTTTTGCTGGTACTTCCGGTGCTTTTTTTAAACCGCCAATTTTTTACGCGCGGGCTAAAACAACTTTTTTTAGGCGCGCCCAATATGGATAGTTTGGTGGCTTTGGGTTCAGGGGCGGCGGTTATCAGCGGGGTGTGGACGCTCTTTAAAGTGTTGTATTTAATGCAACCCGAAAATTGGAGCGCCGCATTTGAAACGGCGGGTAACTTGTATTTTGAATCAGCCGCAATGATTTTAACATTAGTTACCTTGGGTAAATGGCTGGAAGCGCGGGCCAAGGTCAAAACGTCCGCTGCTATTTCCGCCTTGGTGCGGCTGTTACCTGCCCAAGCCACGGTCATACGAAGCGGCCAGGAAGTGCAAATTCCCGTAGAAGGGGTCGTCCCGGGGGATATATTGGCGGTGCGCTCCGGGGAACGGATTGCCGCGGACGGCGAAATTACGCAAGGGAGCGGCTGGACGGATGAGTCCGCCTTGACGGGAGAGAGCGTGCCGCAGGATAAAACCGCAGGGGCCAAGGTGGCGGCGGGAACGCTCTTGACAAACGGCTATTTGCAGGTGCGTGTGCTCCGCACAGGCAAGGATACCACGCTTTCGCAAATTATTAGTTTGGTGGAAGCCGCTTCGGGCAGTAAAGCCCCTATCGCAAGACTAGCCGACCGCGTGAGCGCGGTGTTTGTGCCGGCAGTATTGGGGATAGCCTTACTTACGGTGGTTGTATGGCTGTTTGCCGGGCAAGATTTTTCATTTGCCTTGTCGGCGGCGATTTCGGTATTGGTTATTTCCTGTCCGTGTGCGTTGGGGCTTGCCACGCCCACGGCTATTATGGTAGGCACGGGCACAGCGGCCCGCAACGGGATTTTAGTCAAAAGTGCAGCCGTATTGGAACGGGCCAATCGGATTACTACGGTAGTGCTGGATAAAACAGGTACCGTTACCACGGGGAAAATGCAAGTGTCTGCCGTATTGCCCGCCAAGGGGATAACGGAGGAGGAGTTAATCAGCCAAGCGGCCGGGTTGGAACAATTTTCCCAACATCCGTTTGCGCGGGCCTTGGTGCAATACTCAAAAAGTAAAAATATATCCTTGCCCCCAGGGGAAAATTTTGCATTGGAACCTGGTTGCGGGGTTATAGCCCAGGTGGGAGGGGAAACCTTGCGCGGCGGAAATTTAAAATGGCTGAGTGCTTGCGGTATAGAAATTCCCCAAGGGGATACCTTGTCTGCCGGGGCCGCACAGGGCGGTAAAATTCCTATCTTTTTTGCGCGTGGAAAAAAATATTTGGGTGCGGTGCTGTATGCGGACACCATAAAGCCTACGGCGGCGGAAACGGTGGCGCAACTCAAACAAAAGGGGCTTAAAACTGTGCTTTTAACGGGCGATAACGAACTAACCGCGCGTGAAGTGGCCCGCCAAACGGGGATTGAAACTGTTATTGCGGGTGTGTTGCCGCAGGACAAGGAGGCTGTTATCAGCCGTTTGCAAGCATCAGGCGAAGTGGTGGCTATGGCCGGAGACGGTGTGAATGATGCGCCGGCTTTGGTGCGGGCCGATGTGGGTATTTCGTTCGGCAACGGTACGGATGTAGCGGCGGAATCGGCCGATATGGTACTATTAAAGAACGATTTGACGGGCGTGTTAGTTGCCTTGGAATTAAGCCGCGCGGTGCTAAATAACATAAAGGAAAATTTATTTTGGGCATTCTTTTATAACATACTGGCAATACCTTTGGCGGCGGGTGTGTTATACGGGCCGCTAGGGTGGAAACTGAACCCAATGGTGGCGGCTGCGGCAATGAGTTTCAGTTCGGTGTGTGTAGTTACTAATGCGCTCCGGCTGCGTTTTTTTAAACCGGCAGAGGTGAAAAATAAACAGACAAAAGGGGAAAAGCATATGCGTAAAACATTAATTATTGAAGGAATGGTCTGCGGACATTGTGCCGCCCGCGTGGAACGCGCCTTAAATGCGCTTCCGGGTGTGGAAGCCCGCGTTAATCTGGGCAAAAAAATGGCGGTGGTGGAATCGGCGACTGCACTAGATGAGGAAGTCCTCAAAAAAACAGTGCAAGATGCCGGGTATGAGGTAGTTTCTATCCAATAGATTCTTACCCGTTTATAAAACAGGCCGGGCGGCACAAGCACCCGGCCTTTATAATTGATAAAATAAAATTAGATATCCCACAAGGAGACTTATACCCTATGAGCCATTTTGGTTTTGTAAAAGTAGCGGCAGGCGTGCCGCTTGTAAAAGTAGCCGATACGGCTTTCAATGCCGCCCAACTGGAACATTTAATTAGCCAAGCCGCCCAGCAAGGAGTGCGCGTAGTGGCATTTCCCGAATTATGTTTGACGGGATACACTTGTGGGGATTTGTTTTTAAAATCGCTTTTGGCCCAAGCCGCAGAGCGGGTGTTGGGGGCTCTTTTGCGCCGTACGGAAGGATTGGATATTATTTTTATAGTGGGGCTTCCGGTCCTGGCGGACAATGTCTTATTAAATGCGGCGGCGGTATGTTACCGCGGCGAAATTTTGGGAGTAGTGCCGAAAACCTATTTGCCCAATTATAAAGAGTTTTATGAACAGCGTTGGTTTACCTCTGCTTTAGAGTGGGGCGGCAACGAAGTAACCTTGTGCGGTATGCCTGTTTCCGCCGGGACAGATTTGCTGTTTGAAGCGGGCGGGATGAAATTTGGCATAGAAATTTGCGAAGATTTGTGGGCGGTTATTCCGCCGTCCTCCCGGTTGGCCTTGCAGGGGGCGGACGTGATTTTTAATTTGTCTGCCAGTAACGCTTTGACGGGCAAACACGCCTATGTGCGCGAACTTGTCGCCCAACAATCGGCCCGCTGTTTGTGCGGTTATGTGTATGCTTCGTGCGGGTTTGGGGAGTCCACTACTGACGTGGTATTTGCCTCTAACGCGCTTATTTACGAAAACGGTACACCGCTTGCGTTTGCGGAGCGTTTTTCCGCCGAAGCGCAACTTGTATCAGCCGAAATTGACGTGGAACGTCTGCGTGCGGAACGCTTGATAAATACCACTTTCCGCGCGGACAGCGCGTATGAAACGGCGGATCCGTACGAATTGATAGAATCCGGACAACCTGTCTTGCCAATTACGCATTTAGAGCGGTTTGTGTCGCCCACTCCTTTTGTACCGCGCGGGAGCCGGTTGGACGAAAATTGCCAAGAAATTTTTAATATCCAGGTAATGGGGTTAGCGACACGCATTAAAAACGCGCACGCCCAAACGGCGGTTATCGGCATTTCCGGCGGGTTAGATTCCACGTTGGCTTTACTTGTTTGCGCAAAGACCTTTGATAAACTCGGCTTGCCGCGTACGGGCATTGTCGGCGTAACGATGCCGGGCTTCGGCACAACGGACAGGACCTACCAAAATGCTCTTGCGTTAATGAAAAATTTGGGTATTACCTGGCGGGAAGTAAGCATAAAAAAAGCGTGCCAACAGCACTTTGCCGATATTGGACACGACGAAAAAGTGAAGGACGTTACTTACGAAAACACCCAAGCACGCGAACGCACCCAAATTTTAATGGATATTGCCAATCAAACCGGCGGTATGGTAATCGGTACGGGAGATTTGTCCGAATTAGCCCTCGGGTGGGCCACCTATAATGGCGACCATATGTCTATGTACGGAGTCAATGCGGGGGTGCCCAAAACCTTGGTGCGCTCGCTGGTGCTGTGGGCCGCCCAACACGAAACGGACAAGCAAACACAGGCTGTTTTGCAAGATATCGCGGCCACACCGATTAGTCCCGAACTGTTGCCTGCCGACGCACAGGGCCAAATTGCGCAAAAAACAGAGGATTTAGTCGGCCCGTACGAATTGCACGATTTCTTTTTGTTCTATTTCCTGCGTTATGGCTTTTCCCCTGCCAAAATTTATTTTTTGGCACATCAAGCCTTTTCCAAGAAATTTGATTCGGCAACTATTAAGAAATGGCTCAAAGTGTTTTTCCGCCGATTCTTTGCCCAGCAGTTTAAACGCTCCTGTTTGCCAGACGGCCCGAAAGTAGGTGCGGTGGCTTTATCTCCGCGCGGGGATTGGCGTATGCCCAGCGATGCAAGCGCGGACGTATGGTTAGCCGAAGCGGAAAATCTGCGCTAATGCGTTTTGATACACAAAAAAACAGCCCCGGGAATTTATTACCCGGGGCTGTTTGCGTTAGTCGTTTAGAAAACTCTTGCCAAATTTAAGGGACGGCAATTTAAAATAGTCCGCTATCGTTTGGCCAATGTCGGCGTAAGTATCCCGCCCGCCGAGAAAAGCCGGCTTTATATTGGGGCCGAACATAATCACCGGGACGTGCTCGCGTGTATGGTCAGTACCTTTGTAGGTGGGGTCGCAACCGTGGTCGGCGGTAATAAAAGCGATGTCGCCTTCTTTCATTTGCGCGGCCAATTCCGGTAATCGTTTATCAAAATATTCCAATCCGCCCGCATATCCGGCCACGTCGCGGCGGTGGCCCCAAGTCATATCAAAATCCACAAAGTTGGTGAACGTCAGGCTGAAATCGGGCGCGTTTTTGGCTTCTTGCAAGGTTATGTTCCAAAGTTCTTCCAAGCCGGAGGCTTTAACCGCCCGGGTAATACCCTGTTTGGCGAAAATATCCGAAATTTTACCAACGGAAATAACCTCACCGCCCGCGTTTTTAATTTCATCTAAAACCGTAGGCATCGGCGGTTTTACGGAATAATCGTGGCGGTTTTTGGTGCGTTTAAATTCTCCCCGTTTTTCACCCTCAAACGGGCGGGCAATCACACGCGCAATATTGTACGGCGCGACGTGCTTGAAAGCAATTTCACACAGTTTATACAAGCGGTCCAAGCCGAAATGTTTTTCGCTCGCGGCAATCTGAAACACGCTGTCGGCTGATGTGTAGCAAATGGGTTTCCCAGTTTTAATATGTTCTTCGCCCAATTCGTCAATAATCACCGTACCGCTGGCCGCCGTATTGCCTAAAATGCCGGGCAGTTCCGCTTCGTCGCAAATCTTTTTGATAAGTTCAGCCGGGAACGAAGGGTAATCCGGCTTGAAATAGCCCCACTCAAACTGTACGGGCGAACCGGCCATTTCCCAATGCCCGGAGGAGGTGTCTTTGCCATGGCTGATTTCCCGCATAAAACCATATTTAGACGGCAAATCAATCTTTGCCCCTTCCTGCGTGCCTGCTTGCGGGGTACGGCCGGTGGAGGCTTCGGCTGCTTTTAACAAGCCAAGTTTTGCCAAATTGGGTACTTTTAGACCGCCCTGTGCGGCGGCAATGTGGCCTAATGTATCGGCACCGCTGTCTCCAAATTTAGCGGCATCTTCTGCTCCGCCAATGCCGAAAGAGTCCATCATCAAAATAACTGCACGTCCTTTTTGAGCCATAAAATATACCTCCAAGACTTTTCTTTTATTATACCCAAAAAAGGCCGGGCCGTCTAACCCGGTTTTGAACACGCGCCACAGCGCAAAATGATATAGTATATAGGAAACAAGGGGGAATACTTATGAAACAAGCCTATATGAATATGCGGAATTTTTGGCTGGATGTAAAAAATTTGGAAAACCGTAAAGGTGTGATTGAGATCGGCCCGGATGAGATTTCTGTTGCGGGAATTGAAATGGCCTTTTTGGACGGCGCGGAAACAAAACATTTGTTTTTAGCGACTAATTCGCTGGGCGACAGCAGTTTATATTTTGAAAATAATAGCAAAAGCGGTTTGGGCGGTGTAATCGGCGGGCACGGACACGAAGCCTTGCAAGAAGCCGCCGCGCGTATGTTGGCCCACGCCAGCAAATTAACAGGCAAAATGACACCTTTGCCGCTGGGAAGCGAAATGCCCGCGCCTACTTCGCCGGCTATGGTACGCTTATTTGCAGTATCTAAAAAGAAACTGTTTCATATTGAAATTGCGGAAACGGAACTGCGCAAACCGGAAAATGATTTCTATCCGTTTTTTGCCTACTCCCAACAAACCTTGGGATTTTTCCGCCAACAGGAAACGGCCGCTTCCGCCAAAGAAGCGCACTCGTAAACGGATTTATTTCCAAAAAAGCAGCCTTGTTACGGGGCGGCTTTTTACGTTATTGGCAATTTATTTTTTCATCTATAATATACAACGGGCGTTGTTTTACTTCCATAAAAGTCCGGCCTAAATATTCGCCGATAACACCCAAGGAAATAAGTTGTACTCCGCTGAAAAACAAAATCGCCACCATTAAAGACGAGTACCCGCTCACCTGGTTGCCAAAGATAATTTTTTTAGCCGCCACCCACAGCGCATACAAAAACGCAAAGAGCGAAACTGAAAAGCCGAAATAGGTCCATAAACGCAACGGTATGGTAGTAGAAGCGGTTATGCCTTCCAGCGCAAAGTTCCACAGCCGCCAATAGTTCCACTTGGTTTTGCCTGCTTGGCGGGCCTGGCGCACAAAGAGTATAGAAACAGACTTGAAACCTACCCAGTTAAAAAGCCCCTTCATAAAGCGTTCCCTTTCCGGAAGTTGCAAAAGGGCCTGCACCACGCGCTGGCTGATTAGGCGACAATCCCCGGCGTTTTCGGGCATTGGGCGGGTGGAAATAAAGTTGTAGAACTTATAAAAAGCATTTGCGCTAATGCGTTTTAGCCCAGAGTCCGTTTGGCGGTTTTGGCGGGTGCCGTAAACCACGTCATAGCCTTCTTTAAATTTTTCCAAAAAAGCGGGGATGAGTTCCGGCGGGTCCTGCAAGTCCGCATCCATTACAATAGCCGCATCGGCTTGGACTGCCTCATTTAGTCCGGCGGTCAGCGCGGCTTCCTTACCAAAATTGCGGGATAACGAGATTACCTTTACATATTTGTTACGGGCGGACAAGTCTTTTAAGTAAGAGCGAGTTCCGTCTGTGCTCCCGTCATTTACAAAAATGTACTCAAAGCGGAAACCGTTTTCTTTTTGCAAAACAGGTTCTACTGCCTGCCAAAATACAGGCAGGGCTTCTTCTTCATTATAGGCAGGCACAATTAAGGCTATTTTCATACAGAGATTATAGCATAAAAGCCGGGCAGATTTATTCCGGTAAAAGCCCGTATAATTGATATAATAAATTGTACAAACCCGGCCTAGCGGGAGGATGGTATTAAAAAGATTTCGTTTCGGTTTTTTATTTTGCTTTTTTTGGCTGCCGCAGGAGTAATAGCGGCGGGCGTGGTGTTTTATTGGCAACAAGTGAGCGAAATTTTGGCTGCCGACGTAAAATTAAATGTGGCCGCCGCCGGTAAAGAAGCCGCCAGCGACTTTGACCGCCTGCTTGAAACGGATGAACAGGTGCTTGCCTCCTTAGCCTTAACGGTGCAGGATTCGTACCCGTGGGCGGATTCCGCGCAGTTGACCGATTTTCTGCGAAGGCAAACGAATCACAACTATTTTAAATTATTGGGCGTTATTACGGCGGACAAGAAGTTGTATTTGTCTTCCCATCGTAATTTTACGTCGGCTTTTGTGGCCGATATTTCAGCCCGCACCTTGGAACAGGGAAAATACCTTTCCGTCCGTCAGGCCGACCCGTTAGACGGAGCCGATGTGTTGGTGCAGTCCGTTGCGCTTTATAAAGATGGCCGCCCCTTGGGTACGCTTTTTGCGTTGCAATTGCCCGACCGATATCAGCCGCTACTTACCCTGTCGGCTATGGGGGATAAAGGTTCTTCCTTAATTATAGAGCGAAGCGGAAACTTGGTGCTGTCTCCGCGCAAAGTGGGGTTTAAAAATATTTTTAGCCAGTTGGATAAAACCTTGCCCGGCAGTAAAGAGTTGGCAAAATTGCGGCAAACGGTTTCAAACGGAAAAACGGCTTTGATAAGCGCACCGTTAGACGGAAGAACACGCTTTTTGTATTTTATTCCGCTGGGGCGGAACGGGTGGTATATGGTGTCGTCCTTGCCCACGCAATTTGTGGAAGAACGCGCCCAGCATTTGGCGGTTTTATCGCTTATTTTATTTGCGTCTGTATTTGCTATTTTCTTTTCGCTCATTTTTTATATTTTGCATATGCGGGCATACAGCAACCGCCAATTGTTTGCCACGGCATTTGTGGATAATTTGACTGGCGCCGACAACTTTAACCGGATGTGTGAAATGTTCCCGCAAAAACTGGCGGAACTGCACGGACGTGCGGCCTTGGTGATTTTTGATATTAATAAATTTAAGGTTATTAATGATTTGCACGGTTACGAACGCGGCAACCAGGTGTTGCAGCGTATTGCGCAGGTCTTGCGTGAGCACGTTTTCCCCGATGAGTGCTTTTGCCGTTTGTCTGCCGACAATTTTATCCTGTTGTTAAAATATTCGGACCGCCGTTCTCTTTTGGCTCGTTTGCATACACTCAACACGCAACTGCGCCGAGATTGCACGGTGGAAGATTCCTGCCTGATGATAGACATCGCTTTTGGCGTGTATGAAATCAAAGAAGAAATTCCCTTTTATATTATGCTGGACCGTGCTCACTTGGCATTGGAAAAAGCCAAAAAGATGTCTGTTGACAAATGCGAATTTTACGACGAAGCCGACCGCAAGCGGATTGTAGCGGAAAAACAAATTGAAAACACAATGGAAGATGCTTTGCGCCACGGAGATTTTGCCGTTTATTTACAGCCTAAATGTGATTTTGCCACGGGAGAAATGCGCGGAGCCGAAGCCTTGGTGCGGTGGCAGAGTGCGGGCGGAAAAATTGTACGGCCGGACGATTTTATCCCGATTTTTGAAAAAAACGGTTTCATTTTGCGCCTGGATATGTTTATTTTGGAAGAAGTTTCCCGGCTTTTGGCTGCGTGGAAAATTAAAGGCCTTAAACAAGTGCCGATAGCCGTTAATTTTTCCCGGCTCCACTTAAACGATTCCCGCTATATTCCCCAAATGTTGCGTTTGGTAAATAAGTACGGCGTACCGCACGAACTGATTGAAGTGGAACTGACTGAAAGTGTCATTTTTAACAACTTGGATCACGCGCAGAATATCATCCGCCAACTGCACGGGAACGGCTTTTCTGTGGCGATGGATGATTTCGGCTCCGGCTATTCTTCCTTAAATGTACTGAAAGACTTGCAGTTTGACAGCATCAAACTGGATAAAGAGTTTTTGCGCGGTTTTGAACATAATCCGCACGCCCAAAAAGTAATTAAGGGGGCCGTGGCGATGATTAAAACATTAGGCATTAAAATTGTGGCCGAAGGGGTGGAAACCCGCGAACAAGCGGACTTTTTGCAGGGAATCGGCTGTAATTTGGCACAAGGCTATTTATTCGCCAAACCCCTCACGATTACCGACTTTGAACACCGGCTGAACAGCGGCATTTAGCCGGACTTTGTTTTAGCAACTATCCGAATACGCGCAGGCAGAACCCCTTAAATCTGTTATCGGCCGTATCGGTTACGAATATCAATTAAAATCAAATTACAAAAAATTAAGTTTTTACTATTAAATTGGGGGAAATAGGCATTAAAAAATCCCGCCAAAAGTTCAGCGGGATCTAATATGGGGTGGTGTCCACTTGCGGCTACCCAGTTGCTATTGCTTCCCCCGTCTAAAAGATAGTTCTTCTGGGCCTGCAAACGGGGAATATCTTTATGTTGCGGAGCGCCTTTTGTATCTATTTTCTATCCAGATATTAAGATGGGCGAAATAATACTCTTAAAGTAGTGACAAATTCCCTGATATGCAGGGAAAATACAGGGAATTTTTGTGTTTTCCCCTTATTACATAAGGAAAGGGCGCAACTCTGTATAGTGCTGAACTTGGTGATATCGCCCAAATTCCCTAAAATCATAACAGGGAATTAATTAACCAGAACAGAAGATTTTTCTAAAAAATTTTTTATAACGGCACGGATTTGTTTACATTCTTTGTTGTTCTCAATATCAATTTTTTTAATAAACATTTGTTTTATTCTTCTGATATCATCTGCTCTATTATCAAGTAGTAAATGTTTCGTCAGTAACGAAAAACATTCTTTTGTATCATTAGTAGAAATCTTATTCTTCTCTTGTGCAGGAATTGTTTTCCATATAATATCTTCGGGAATATTACAAGGAAGGTATTCTACATGTTTTCTATAATAAGCTAAAAATTTTAGTTGTAAAGGTCTTTTCTTGTTGACATCGGATGTGCCATTATGTCCATCACAGGGTATGCAAATCTCACATCCCGTACATTCTTTGATTTTATTGTCCAGTTGAGAATAATCGGAAGGGGCAATGTCATCGGGATTGATATGTTCTTTTCTTTTGTCTCCATCAAGATAATATAAAAAGTTTTTTTCATCCAACATTGCATTCTGAGCAATTAGTTTTGTTTTAATTGTTTCGGCACCACCAGGAAATATTTTGATATCAAAATTCTCACTTAGACCTTCTGAGTCTAAAATATATTGCAGTAAATCTTGGGATGTAGTATCCTCAACTACAATCGTCTTTTTGTTTGGATTCCAACCAATTTTAGTAAATGCTTGATCGCGATGAATATCTGACAGAACTCGGGTTTCCCCTTGTGCATCTTGATACAAAACATGAATTGCTTCTTTGGGAAGTAGAGTCAACATTGATGGTGAATGTGTTGAAAAGATAATTTGATGTTTATGTTTTTTCGCTTCTTCTAATAAAAACTCAACTAATTTCTCTTGAGCTCCTGGATGTATTGACACCTCGGGTTCGTCTAATAGGATTAAGGATTTTTCTTTGGCTTTAGATACTTGGTTTACCAATGATATTACAGCAAATTCTCCACTGCCTGCGAAAGCCTCTGTATAATCTACAGATAAATCTTGTGTTTGTAATAAAATAGTATCAGCGGGTTCATTGGTAAAAAAGGTATGTTTGATGATAATAATTTTTGAATATTTTTTATCAAGGATATGAGAGATTCGCTCAACCAAAGAATCGGTCAAAATAGTTTTTGACACTATTCTATTTTTTTTGTGAAAGACAAAAGAGTCACCTCCCTGCAAGAGAAATTTACTAAGCAACTTGGAGCGTTTTCTGATAAAATCTTGTTTAGTGAAAATAGTTTTAGTTTTATTGAATTTGCCATAATAGAAAAATTTATCATATGCACTAATTGCATCATGTCTAAAATCAAGATATTCTACAGGTTTTACAATAGTATTCCAGCGAGTTTTGGAGCAGCCTTTCATCCCTTCGTGATACTCGAAGAGTGCCATTCCAAATTTTTTTCTGGGTTTTGTTGGTTCCCAATAATCTGGCATGAAACGTCCCTCTATTGTTTTACTTACACGATTTTTAGCGACTTCTACTTGTTGCTCAGCTTCTTGGTTAAAATATCCATATACAAAAGCATGATCTCTTGGAATAGTATCTAAATCAGTTGAGAACCAAAACTCACTAAGACTCATATTGCGGGGAGCGCTATAAATTGCTCTTAATACGGAAGATTTGTTTGAGCCATTTTGACCTACTAGTGCTGTTATCGGAAATTTAAAATCAATTCTGCTGTCAGGAGAAAACTTTTTGTATGCTGGGAAACGAATATAATCTAAACAAGGGGCAAATTGTCCTTGTTCATACATTTTTTGTAATGATTCAATAATGGTATCATCTTTAGACATTTTTGTTTCCTGTTACTAATGCTGAAATCAATTCTTTGGCCATTTTTGGAGGAACAGCATTTCCTATTTGTTTAGCTATAGATTGCATGCTTCCGTGAAATTGATAGTTTTTGGGAAAGGTTTGTAACAAAGCCCCCTCTCTTAAAGATATTGCTCTATTTTGAGTAGGATGGATGTAGCGGCCGGTAGTAATAGAGAAAAAGCGAGTAGTTAAAGTTGGAGCAGGTTTATCAGGATCCATTCTCCCATAGGCATCGTGATGCCCTGTTGTATGTTTGTGACATGCCAAAACTAATTCTTCAGGTAATTCCGATCTGTTCTTTTTTATAATTTTTACTCTTCTTAGGTTTAGTGGAGAAAGACCTGCGCTGCGATGGAGTTCATCTTTGGCGTTCTGTTCTCCTGCTTTTAATACAGGAAGTTTGGCTATTGTTGGATACACAGTACAAAATCCTGTTTTTTCAGTAAAGATTGGGGTAGGAATCGATACAGAGTGGGTCTTTGCAGCGAGCAAGACGAAACGTTTGCGATTTTGAGGAACCCCATACCACTTCGCATCTATGACGCCATATTGAATATATTTAAAGCCTTCTTTTTTTAATGTATTACAAAAAGTTGTGAAAATTCGAGGAGCCAACTTAGGAAGCCCAGGGACATTCTCCATAAAGACCAAATCAGGAGTAAGAGAAGAAACCAATTTTGCAAATTCTTCAAGTAGTGTTTTGCGGGAATCGGTCTTTGTATCTTTATTATTTTTTCTTGAAAAAGGCTGACAAGGCGCGCATCCTGCAAGAAGAAATTTTTTATAACGTCTTGATGGAAGAAGCTTTTTTAAAGTTGCTGGAGAAATTGTTGTAATATCTTGTTGTATATATTGACAAGATTTTCCATTTTGCCGAATATTATTCGTTTCATATGCAAATTTTGCATCCGTATCTATGTCTATGCCAGCAACAACATCAATCCCCGCATCTAACATGCCTCGAGTTAAACCGCCAGCTCCACAAAATAAATCTAATGCAAAAATTTTATTTTTCATATCATCTTGATATCAGAAAATATCTCTTTATTTCTATTAAAGTATATTTGGCCCAGATTATCAATGTCCTAAATCTTCTGCATATTTAATGATTGCCTCTTTTAATTCCAACGGTTGAATACATTTTTGAGGAATTGCTTCAAAACCCAAATATGCCCCTAGAATTTGTCCGGTTACGCTGCCGGTAGAGTCACTGTCGCCAGAGTGATTAACGGCGGTTAAAACGCCTTTTTCAAAGTCGTTGCTGTATTTGAGAGCGCAATAAACGGCGATTGCCAGCGTTTCCTCTGCCACCCAACCTTGTCCCAACAATTTAAATGCTTTATCAGCGGGGACGTTTAGGTGAGCAAGTGTTTGCGCTCGTGCAATCAACATCAGCAATCTGTTTAGATTTTCTGACATTGGAAACAGCGAAATTAGGAAAGGGCTTATGTGTTTAACTGACTCTTCAAGTGAAACTCCGTTTAATAATTCTGCTATCAAGAAAGTTAATGCCGCTGCCGGAATATAGCCTAGTTCGTGTCCGTGTGTAATGGCCGCCGCTTTGGCCCCTAATAAGGCGGCTTGAGCGAAGGAGACATTCTGTCCGTATAGAGCCAATGCTAAGGGAGCCACACGCATAACTCCGCCGCATCCTTTACTGTCATTTAGCGGTTTTGTAATGGTTCCCATTTGCCTGCCACGCAGGGCTTCCATACAAGTGGTTCCCGGCGCGCGCCGCGCAAATAGTTCAGGAATATGAACGAGATTAGAATATGTCGAGGTGCTATCGGGCAGTGGATAGTCTTCTGTTTGGGTAAGCAGCCAGTCCTGATAGCAGTGAAAAATATAGGGGATTAGCACGCCTTCATTTAGCCATTGTTGGGGAAATTTGTTTTTAGCGCAGATAATCGCATCCGCGGTAAATAAAGTCATTTGGGTATCGTCTGATATTTGGGCGATATTGTTTGTGAGTACATAATCCGTTAGGCCATCAGAACCGTACTTATAAAAAATGCTTTCCTGCGACATAAATTCTATCGGATAACCTAAAGCGTCTCCGATTGCCCCGCCGATTAGGCAGCCTTTGCACCTAGTTAAATGATTCATAAAATATCCTTTGTAAGTATGATTCTGTTAGCTTCTGATGTAAATCTAGTGTAAGCAATGTAATAGAACAATCGTTATCTTCTAGCACAGATAAGAGATGATAATTTTTCTGATATGTCGGATAACATAAAATAATGTTTTTAACTCCATAAAATTTGGAATACGCAAGCATTTGATAAATGTCGGCTTCGGAAGGTTTGTGATTCGGTAAATCAATAATTTTATATTTCGTATCTATAATCGTATTCCCATTTACAATAATATCGGGGCGGATGGTGTAATCTGTGTTCGGTATATTGTTAATGCTCGAAATTATCAATTTAGTATTTTGGGCTTTTATATTCCATTTTGGATAGGTTCGTTTAAGTGCCACATATACAAACTCTTCAAACAGTTTATTCATATCAAACAAAATCGCCAGATTGGTAAAAGTATGATTATGCAAACTGATTGTGCTGTTCTGCAAGAACATCTGCGCTAATTCTAACGGTTCCTTAAACATCGTGTGATTGCGGTTCAGAATAATTTTTTGAGTTTCTGCATAAGCAACTGGGCGTAAAGTTACATCCTCATACACGGCATTGATTTTGAGGAATTTCTGGCGTGTTTGCGATACGCTTGTCAGCTTTTGCAAAGCATGGGAAACGAATTTAAGTGTTTGATTAAGTAAATTGTCCGGGGTAAATTCATCAAACTGACAATATGTGCGCGCCAAATTAGCGGCGTTTACCAGATGATTTTTTGCAAATAGAATTTGCCCTTTAACGGTGGGAAGATTATCTTCCTGGGTTTCGTATTGGTGTGGAATATGTCGTTGTAAAGCGTTTAACAGTATATTGGCGTAGTGTGCAATTAAAACCTCTAAAAAGGGCTGTTTCGTTTGGCTGATTTCAGCGCTGTCCATAGAATGGATTTCCAGTTTTCGTGTGTAACGAAGCATAAACATTAGATTTTCTAAACACAAGGAATCTTCCTCCCCAATAATTTTGGGCAGGATGTTTAACTGGAAGTCGGCAAATCGGATAATACCCACATGGGCGCAGGTGGTTATGCCCTCTAGGCCAAAATCTAAAGCATGCGCTAACTGTTTTTCCTCTAAAAACTTTTGGAATTTTTTTGCATGCTCTTGGTTAAGGCCTAGCGTTTGGTAGCTGACTTTATCCCATTCTTTTGTCGTTATTTGATTAAACATTCTAAAGCGGTTTTAAAAGTCTCTCCCTCTAATTTCTCTTCCGATGTAAATCCCGGGATAATTTCTTGTAGTTTTTCGGGGTTTCCGTAGAAGTATTCTTTTAACAAGGGGAGTATGCATTGGTAAAATGCCCGTTGCAAATCGGCGATGGTTTCTACACCGATGAAATAACTATGGCCGATTTGATGATCGCGGTCTAACTCTGCCGTTATTTTTTGGTTTAATTTGGTAAACCAGTTGGGCAAATCAAATCCTTCTACTTTGTTTAGTAATGCCGCATTAGGCATCATTTCTTCAAATACAAAACGACGGCGTAAGGCGATATCCACCAGGGCGATAGATTTATCTGCGGTGTTCATTGTGCCGATGAGATATAAGTTATTAGGAACAGAAAATTCATTTTCTTCATCTTTATGGTACAACAGCGGCGTTGATAATTCGTGTTTGTTGCCAGCGCGTTTATCAGTTTCAATGAGCGTAATTAATTCCCCGAAGATTTTTGAAATATTGCCGCGGTTGATTTCGTCAATGATGAGGACATATTTCTTGTCCTTGTTTTCAATTTTCCGAGCTTCGTCGGCTATTTTTTTAAATGGCCCCTCATATAACTTATAGGAAATCTGCCCATTTTGCAGGTCAGGGCGGATTCCCACCATAAAGTCTTCGTAAGAGTAATTTTGGTGGAAAGTCAGAAATTGAATTTGTCCCTGTTTTTTTAGTCTATTGAATTCTGGGAGAAGTTCGTTGTCGTATTTCTCTTTTGTTGTCTCTTGTTCTGTAAATGGCCTATTATTAATAATTTCCAAAGCCTTAATTACCGTATGATAAGTTTTTCCAGTGCCTGGCGGGCCGTAAAGAATTTGGTTCAGCGGAAAGGCTCTTTCTTTTTCTTGAACAGATTCCTTTATGGGGAGATTAAATGCCTGGTGAAAATCATTAATGACATGGTCTGTCGCTTTAATAATAGCAGAAAGTCTGTTATGTATTTCTTCTTCTGTGTCGGGAATTATAAAGTTCTTAAAAACAAACGAAGACTGATATC